>CAMPKL010000669.1 GCA_946887065.1 uncultured Bryobacterales bacterium | reverse complement strand
GACTTAGCCTAGATAATCCTGTCGGGTGGGCTATGGGACGGGCTGACGTGACTTCGCGCGCCTGGAGGAGATTGCGGCCCCCACGGCCTAGGAGAGAACCATGAAGTTGAAGCGAGTCCCCATTATCTTCACAGCCTTGTTTTGCTTGACGTTCGCGTTGGCGGCGCAGGCGCAACAGTCGCGTATATACAACACGGTCAAGACGAAACTGGCAGCGGGCAAGCAGGTCGTCGGCGGAACGATCACCAGTTCCGATCCCGACGTGTACTGCGCGGTAGCCCATTCCGGATTTGATTTTCTTTGGATTGAGATGCAGCACAGCTCGCTGACCTACGATCAGGTCGCGCGCATGATTTGGGCTTGCAAGGACGCCCCGGCGATCCCCTTCATCCGCGTGCCGGACGCGACCGAAGGCGACGTCCAGAAGGCGATGGATATCGGCGCACTAGGAATCATCGTGCCCATGGTTGAGGATCCGCAGAAGGCGGCGAACGCGGTGAAATTCGCCAGGTACCCGCCGGCGGGCAAGCGGAGCCAGGGCGGCGGCCAGTACGCGCGAATTTGGGGCAACGACTATCGTCAGACGATCAACGACAACTTAATGGTCGTGGCGATGATCGAGAACCTTGAGGGAGTGGCGGTGGCTGATAAGATCGCCGCCGTACCCGGCGTCGACGTCGTCTTCGCGGCCAGCGGCGACTTAGGAAGCTTCACCGGATACGCGCGCGATAGCCCGGAGTACATGAAAGTGGTCAACAAGATTCATGACGAAACGCTCAAGGCCGGCAAGTATCTCGCCGGACCCGCGGCCTGGCGCGACCGCGACGGTTACACGTTCTTCCAGGGTCCGTCGGAAGGGGCCCTGATCAGCAGCGGCGCCAAGATCGCACTGGGCGAGGCGCCGCCCACAGGCCGCCCCGACGTGGCCACCGGCGACGAAACTCGCCGCTAGAGCGAGCCGGCGAGGCAGGGCGGACTTCTACGCCCTGCCTCTTTCCTCCTTGGCCATGTCGTAGAGCGCGCGAATGTAGCCGATGCTGAAGGCCCAGCCGGTCTTGCGGTCGCCCACCATCGTCGGCACGTGGTCGGCGATCAGAATGCCGCGGAAGTCGACGTCGACCAACGTGCGCATCAGCTGCTTCATGTCGGTATAGCCGTCATCGACATAGGTTTCGACGAAGTCGGGGATCGGCCCGGTGACGTTGCGGAAGTGGATCTTCCACAGCTTGTCCATCTTGGCGAACTCACGCGCGGCGTCGATCACGTTCTTGCCCGTATGCGCGCCGCCTTCCATCCAAGTGCCGCAGCAAAGGCAGATGCCGACGTTCGGGCTGTTGGCGATCTCAAACGCTTTTACGTAGCCGTCGAACGTGCCGAACATATGCCGCGGTACGCCGCCTAACTCCGGGACCGGCGGGTCATCGGGGTGGATGCCGATGCGCACGCCCGCTTCCTCGGCGACCGGCACGACTTGCTTGATGAAGTAGGTGTAGTTCTCCCACAGCTCTTCTTTGCTGAACTTGCGGCCGTGCGACAGCGGGCCTTCGAAAACTTCGCCGACCCAATAACCCTTGGCGTCCTTCTGGTGGAAGGCGCGCGCCGAGGCGCCGCCGCGCGTCGTCTCGCGCTCCGAACTCCAGATGCCGTTACCCATGTGGGCATAGGTCGTGTAGTGAATTCCCGCCTTGCCCAGGTCGCGAATGTACTGTTTGTACTCCTCGATCTTGGCGTCGCGTCCGGGCAAACCCAGAGTCACTTCGGGCATGTTGTGGACGCTGCTGTTGCCGATGTTGGCGATCTTCAGTCCCGCGTCTTCCACGCGCTTCTTATGCGACGAGAAGGTCTCGAACGTACCGCCGCGCGTCGGAATCGAAACGTACTCGACGCCCATCTGCGTGGCGAACGTCAAATCCTCATCGGTAAAGTCGCCGGGGATTTGCAGCGAGATTTTGATCCCGGGCCCCCAAGGCGGCAGTTCCGCGCCTTGGGAATGCTTCACGGCGGCAGCAAAAGCGGCGCCCCCGAATGCAAGACGAGCTAAATCACGGCGACTTAATTTGAGGTTCATGAGAGTGCTCCGACTCAGGCGACAGTATACACGGCGGCTGGGCGTATAATCACAGCGTGATCTGGGCCGCCTACCGAAGAACGTTTGTCTGCGACATGATCGCCACCGCGATCGCCGCGATTACCATCGTGGTCCTTTCGGCACTAGGCTTTGATCTCGCTGCCATACCGGCCGGGCTGCTGCTGGGGTTCGGCGCCTTCGTTTCCTTGGCTGTCTACCGCCAGCGCTACGGCCGGCTGTGAGTTCCTGGAAATCAGCGGCCTTCTAACGGACATTCGCGGTCCGGAGCGGCTTCTGAAAAGAAGAAGGCCGGACGCCCCGATTGGAACGCCCGGCCTCCCCACCAACGAGACAGCCAATTCTACTTGAAAATCTTCTGCGGGTGTTCCTTGGCCCACTTGAGAGCTTCTTCCGATGCCGCCCACTTGATGGCGTTGGCCATCAGCTTTTGGAAGTCCGGGTCCGCCCACGCCAGATTGTCGTGTCCATGCTGGATGTAGACGATCGGGCTGTTCTCGGCGGCCTTGTACCAACCTTCCAGGTTGCTGCCGAGCGGGTGATTCCAGTTCGGATCGCGCCTTCTCGCCGGCTCGAAGTTCTCGGGCTTGGCCACGAAGTCGGTCCGCAACAGGGGGTGAATCGAATCCTCGAAGTAGGGGCAGGCGTAGGCTTCGTCGACGATGTCGAAACCGTCGCCGAGTCCTTCGACGATGGGATGCCCCTTCGC
>CAMPKL010000668.1 GCA_946887065.1 uncultured Bryobacterales bacterium | reverse complement strand
TAGCCACAAGCCTCATCTATCTGCCCAACGAAGACCACATCACAGCCGAGCTCGCCACAACCCCGGCCGAGCGCGAGCGCGGCCTGATGCATCGCACCCAACTCGCCGCCGATCACGGCATGCTATTCTTCTTCCCCTCGCCCGGACCCTACGGCTTCTGGATGTCCGAGACGCTTATCCCACTCGACATCATCTGGCTCGACGCCGAGCGCCGCATTGTGACGATATCAGCCGACACGCCGCCCTGCCCATCCGGCGTCAACTGTCCCACCTATTCACCGACAGTTGCCGCTCAATATGTTTTGGAACTTGCCGCCGGCCAAGCTGCCCAACGGGGCCTCTTCGTCGGCCATCGGCTCGACTGGTAGCCCGCCGCAAGGCATAGGCGATTCACCCGGTTGCCGACCGCAAAAAGCCCGTCTATACTGAGTTTTCTTTGGACCCATGGCAGCCAGGAAACCGAAACGTCACGTCGACGAAATGGACTTTCACTCGCCCCAACGTGAGGCGGCGATGTTCTACGGCCTCTTCCTAAAAGGCCACTCCCTCGACTCCATTCGCGAAGAGATCGATATCTCCCCCACAACATTCCGTAAATGGATGAAAGCGCGGGAATACGATCAACGCTTCCGCGCCGATTTGCAGCAGATGTACCAATACCGCAAGCGCGTGCTGGCCATCTTCAACTCGCTGGTCACCAGCGAAACCGCCTACGAGGCCTGGCAGTAGTCTACTTCGCGGGGTCCTCTTCTTCCAGCGCCGGCGGTTCCTGGCTGAATTTCAGAGGCGGCGCCGCCAAACGATCCTCTTCGGTCGTGCGGAAGTAGGCCCCCTCGCGCGTAAATCCGCCCAGACTGGCCACCATGTTGGTCGGGAACAACTGGATATAGGTGTTGTAATCCTGAACCGCTTGGTTGTACCGCCGCCGGCTAGCCGCCAGGCGATTCTCCGCTTCAGCCAGCTGATCCTGCAGCCGCTTCAGGGTCGGGTCCGATCGCAGCGCCGGATCCCGCTCCGCCGCGGCCAAAAGTTCCGCCAGCGCCGCCGTAAGGTTGATGCTGGCGGCAATCTTCTCCGGACGCTCCGGGGAGTTCTCCAGAGCCGCCCGCGCCTCGACCACGTTCATGAGCAGCCTGCTCTCCAGCCGCCCACGTCTCTGGAACGCATCGGCCAGCGGCGGCACCAACTCCGAACGCGCCGCGATCACCGCCGTCGCCTGGTCCCAGGCTTCCTCGATCGCCGCCTGTTTCTCAGCCACCGCATCACGGCTATCGACATAGATGAATGCCGCTCCGGCTATCACAGCCGCCAAAACGCCCATCATCAGCGAGGTCTTGCGCATCGTCTGCCGCCTATCAGGATACCTTTCGCGCAAGGGTACAATGAAAGTTGGAGTCCGGCGGCCGGGCGATCGCCGCGTCGCAAGACGGGGAGGAAAGTCCGGTCTCCATTGGGCAGCGCGCCGGCTAACGGCCGGGGGGCGACTCTCAAAGGGTCGTCCACGGAAAGTGGCACAGAAAATCTACCGCCGGTTCTTCGGAGCCGGTAAGGGTGAAAAGGTGCGGTAAGAGCGCACCGCGTTGCAGGCGACTGCAATGGCAGGCCAAACCCCGCGTGGAGCAAGACCAAATAGGGGACAAAGCGGCGGCCCGCCGCGTTTGGAGTCCCGGGTAGGTTGCTTGAGGCCGTCAGTAATGGCGGTCCTAGACGAATGGTCGCCGCCCCGGTTCGCCGGGGAACAAAAACCGGCTTATAGGCCGCCGGACTCCAAAAACCGCCACACGCGCCGCCCTACTTGAGTTCGATTCGGTCTCCCGGCAGCAGCGGAAGAGCCAGCGACTGGCGATCCTCAGGATCGAACTCCACCCTTCGCCATTCCCCTTCATAGAGCCGGAACAGCTTTGGCTGCGGCGAGCCCGCGATGACTTTGGAGAGTCTACTGCCCCAGATGGCACGCGTCGGCGACCCATCCACCGTGAAGGAAAGCTCGACGGCCGCCGAGGCGTTCTCCGGCAACAACGTGTAGTTGTCCGCGGAAACATCCTCCATGGCGGGCACACCCGATTGCAGCTTCTCGGTAAGCGACTGAAGTTCTTCCGCTGAGTCGGAACTGATCAAAGCGGCTACTCGATGGGCTTCGGGGGTATAGATCACGACTTGATAAAAAAACCGGTGATGCTTTTTCTTCCGCTGGCGCTGCGAAACCAATTGATCGACCGGCGGGGCATCCTGCGGCCTCGGGTCCATGCGGCTAACCTCGCCAAACTCGGCGAGTTCTCCTGGCTCCTCGATCTCGTACCGTATCGACTCCGTGCCGAGGTAATTCTCCAGCGTGTGCTCCGTCGATCCTTCCCGAAACAGCGCGTATTGGATGAACAGTCCCATCCTCGGCTTCAGCTCGATCCAGCCGCCGCCGCGAGCGGTGTATCCCTTGAGCACTTCGTCATACGTAGATCGGGTCAGATCGGGCGCCTGGATCTCGTACTGCGGCGTCGAGGGCAGCACGCGAAACCTGTCCCTACTTTGCAGCGCGCAGGCCGTCGAACCGGCGACGAGGAATGCCCCAAAGAAGCAAAGGAGGATTTTCTTGATCAGACCGGGCGCACGACTCATGAATAACCTTCGACACCGAGAACCGCGGTTTTGTTCCTGGTCATGTGCCTAATCCCGCGTTGGCTGCGAATAGGTTACCGCCTAAGACAGCTATGTACTAAGATAGCTTAGCATGGCAAAAAACGAATCTCTGCTCGGCACACTGGTTCTTCTGGTACTGTAGGTGGTCTCAAGCCGGCCGGG
>CAMPKL010000667.1 GCA_946887065.1 uncultured Bryobacterales bacterium | reverse complement strand
TTGGAGAGCGTCACCGTGGTACCGGGGATAGCGCCGCCGGAGGCATCGAGGACACGTCCGCGAACGGCGCCTTGATAAGACTGCGCGCTAAGACTGGCGGCTAAGGAGAAAGTGAGACAGCACCAGATGAGCGGCGTTAGAAATCGTTTGGAATAGGAGATGGGCAGCGAGGGGCGGGGCGTTTCGCTCCGTCCTTGGCGCCCAATCGACAAAATGGACATGACGAACATTGCGTTCTGGCTCCATAAGAACTGCGCGCCGACCACCCGACCCCTTAAGCCGAAGGCAGACGACAACAGCCAACGCCCGAGTGAAGACAACGGTCTTCACGAGGCGCTTTCTTGGTTGAACTGAAGGAAGAGGACGCTCGGTCAGGCGAGCGTTAAGGACAATTGCAGGTCTTCAACGTCTAAAGACGGCTCGCATCGAGGAGCCTTCCTGCAAGGAAGCGGCTGGGCATGCAGCGCGCTTCCGTTATGCGAAGACTAACATGGATTTCGCCAGGGCTTCCAAGAAAACTCTGGATGCCCGCGATAAGAGTTTTCTATCAACCAGAAGTGGGGCTAGTCGTTGTTGACCCCGGAGTAAAGACGGGCATCGCCGCGAATGAGGCTGGCGGCAGTCAGTCTAGGCTGCGCCAAGCCCTCTTGCGAGTGGTGCACCGCGTTATCGAGGACGTGGTGGAGCTCATGGGCGATGATGCGGGCCAAGGCGCGCCCTAGAAGGAAGTCACGGTGCTGAAAGTCCTCGCCCCACATGGTTGAAAACAAAGCGGTTCTGATGCGATCGCAGTCGACTTCGATGAACGGTAAAACGCGCCCGTCGGACACGTGCGCCCAGGCGTAAGGACCCGGTTGACGGGACGATTTCTCGGGAACTCCAGCCAAACTGCAGCGGCCCATGAGGCGGACTTGAACAGGCCTATCCAGTTCGATCCCCGTGGTCAGCTCTTCGCTCCGGAGCCAGGATAATTTGAGATGCAAATCCGGGATCGCCGCCAGTTCCTGTTCGAGAACCGCGATGGAAAGATTGGAAGCGCTCGGCTGAGCGGAGAGGACAATCGTGACGGAATCGGCGGCTGAAGCCAGTTGGAGGGCGAAAGCAACACTTGCGGCTAAGGCCGCGAAGGACCCCACGGCGCGCCAAACTTGCCGCAATCGACTCATCAGTCACTCCTCGTGGAGCGAGCGAAGCGCATCGGGCCTCGCGACCCTGCACCAAGGCAGGGCCTGGTGAGTATACCAAGAGCCAACGGGTCCTGTGAAGACTTAGAACCAAAGGCGCAAACCGGTCACAAAGGAGAGCCGCCGGGGCTCGCCGGCGACATGCTCCCAGGAAAACCCGATGTAGGGCGCCAATTCGCGCTTGAACTCGTAGCGCAGACGGGCGCCGCCTTCGAAACCGGCTAGACCTGCTTCGATTCCAAGACGAGGCACATCCTGGAAGGCGACGTTCGCTTCGGCGCGCGGTTGTAAGATCAGCCGTTGGGTGAAGCGTAGATCGTACTCAGTCTCGAATCGCGCGGAGACATCCCCATCGTTTGAGACGAACAACGCGGTATCGATCTCGAACCAATAAGGTGCAAGTCCTTGGATTCCGACGACGCCGAAGGTGCGGCGTGCGCCGGGAGTGAAGTCTTGACGAAGGCCGGCTTGAACATCGAAGTAAGAACTGATGGGCCGGCTGTACAGAGCCTGGACTTCAGCGCCTTCGGTTCTACCGTCTTCGATGAGGCGTTCGCCTTCGGTCTTGACCCAGAGGCGGTTGTAATCCGTTCCGGTCCAACCTTGACCTTCCCATAGGAATCGCCCGGCGCCCTCGTTAGTCTGATACTCCAAGCGATCGCCCTGAATGAAGGAGATGACCTGGCCGCCCATTTCGCGGCGGGCTTCGTCGGCGGCCTCAGCCATGCCGGCGGAATCCGGCGCGGATGCGGCGTGCTCGTGGTGCTGGGCCGAAAGACTCGTCACTGCCAGAAACAGTAGACCTATCGCCTTCATGACTTGGTCTCTTCGTGGTGGCGCTCGTGATTCGTCGGCATGGGCGACTCGCGCACGGAGACGACGCGAAACATTCCGGCGTGCATGTGATAGAGAAGATGGCAGTGGAAGGCCCAATCGCCCGGCGCGTCGGCGGTGAGATCCACCGAGACTTTCTCGGCCGGTTTCACCAGGATCGTGTGTTTGCGCGGCAGGCGGCCGCCAGGGCTGTTGACGACGTCGAAGAACATGCCGTGCAGGTGAATGGGGTGGGCCATCATCGTGTCGTTGACGAAGGTGAGGCGCACGCGCTCGTCCTTCGCGAGAACGATGGGCTCCGCGCCCTCGGAATATTTTTTGCCGTCGAACGACCACATGTAGCGTTCCATGTTGCCGGTCAGGTGCAGTTCGATTTCACGTCCGTGGGGTCGCGCATCGGGGTTGGGGTCACGGCTTCTCAGTTGGGCGTAGGTCAGGACGCGATGAGGCGCGTCCTCTAACCCGGAGCCCGGTTCGGCCAAGCGGTTGACGGTTTGCATCGGTTGGCCTGCGATGCCGGGGCCGGTTGGATGATTGTGCGTCTGCATCCCTGACATTTCGCCTGTACCGCTTCCCATCGTGTGACCGGCGTGCGGATCGGGCGTAGCGGCCGGCATCGCGTGGCCGGCATGCGGGTCGGGCGTAGCGGCCGGCATCGTGTGGCCGGCGTGCGGGTCCGGCGTAGCGGCAGCGGTCGGCGCCTCCATTGCGCCGTGGTCCATGCCCATGTCCTTCATCGACAGAAGGGGGCGCGGCCGGCGGGCGGGAATGGCGGCCTCCATGCCAG
>CAMPKL010000666.1 GCA_946887065.1 uncultured Bryobacterales bacterium | reverse complement strand
ACGCACAGCCACACGGAAGCCGTGCAAGGTTTAACGGCGGAGACTGCCGCATCGGCTGCCGGCTGGATTGGAGGAATTGCCGCTCAGTATCGGGCGGAAATTGGGCGAATTTTGAACTGAGGCGAGGCGGGGCGATTGGAGCCCGCGCCCCGGCCTGTTCGTTCGATGATTAGGCGGCCTTGTTCATCTCGCTGACAGTGAGATCTTGCTCATGCTGGCAGTGGATACACATGGTCGTCCAAGGCAGGGCCGCGAGACGATTCGGGTTGATGTCGCCGCTGCATTCGCGGCAGACGCCGTAATCGCCCTCTTCGAGCGCCTTCATGGCGAGCTCAATGGCACGCTTGGTCTGAAAGTCCGTGTTGACGAACTGGACGGCCAGATCAAGATCGGCACGGTTCTGTACTTGATCCATCGGATCGCCGGCTCGCTCCGCGATGAGTCCATCCCGGCGAGCGACATTACCCGTCAACTCCGCCAGCTTGGCCTCCAGCTGTTCCCGAATCTGCTTCTCCTTACGGTTGCTCATTTCCTCTTCCCTCTACTTTGTGGCCTCTGAGTATATCAAACAGTCGTTTGATTGGGCCTTGTTAAACAGATAGTATAGATGCCCTCCACCATCCAGTGGTTGCATGTTTGTAAAAATTTTTATGAAGATCTCGTTTAGGTAGTCCGGCGGCCTTCCGTACCGGTATCTTTTGGCGCCTTTAGACCCGCCAACGTTCGTGCCTCGGCCAGAGTCAGCCGCATCATATCGGCCGTAAGTCGCCCAGTTTGAGTATTTTGCTGGCTGGGGTGGTAGCAGCAGAGCAGAACTGGAAGATCAGCGTCCATGTGATGGACGCCCCCGTGGCGGAAGGGATAGGGCGAAAATGTTTTGATGCGGCCAGCCTCTCTGAGAACCCTTAGATAGGCGCCAAGGGCGAGATTACCCAACGCGACAACTACACGCACGTTTGATAACAGCTCTAGTTCCCGCCGGAGGAAGGGGCGGCAAGCGTCAAATTCCTCCGGTTCGGGCTTGTTGTCTGGGGGAGCGCAGCGGACTGGGGCCGTGATGCGGCAGTCGATCAGCTCAAGACCGTCTCCAGCGGAAACGGAGGTCGGCTGGGAGGCGAACCCGGTGTCGTAAAGCGCACGGAAGAGGAAGTCGCCGGAACGATCGCCGGTGAACATCCGGCCGGTGCGGTTGGCCCCGTGGGCGCCCGGAGCTAGGCCGATAAGCAGTACTTTGGCGTCGAAAGGGCCAAAAGAGGGCACTGGTTTTCCCCAGTATTCCGAGTTCTGGTACGATTTGCGTTTCGTTTGTGCGATCAGAATGCAGTGCTGGCGGAGCCGGGGGCAGCGGTTGCAGGAGACGACTTCGGATTGGAGTTGAGCGAGCGCTCGGTGCGGAGAAGGGGGCATCGGAAGGAGCTTAGGGTACAGGCGCTGCTCAAGCGGATGCAAATCTTGGAGATAGTTTCGTAAGGTCTTGCGTCTTGGTATAGTTGTTCGTTACAAAAGTGGCCCGCGGGCGGTTACGCCAAGACGCCACCAGGAATCGAGGCAGTGGCTAAGGCGAAGAAAGCGGTTAAGAAGGCCGTCGCGGCCAAGAAAAAGTCGGCAGCTGGTTCGAAGTCCAGACCGGCCGCGAAACGTGTCGCTAAAAAGGCTGCAACGAAACCGGCGGCAAAGAAACCTGTTAAAAAGAAGCCGGCGCCTCAGAAGATCGTGAAGGCGGCCGCCATTAAAAAAGCTGCGGCTAAACCAGCGAAAAAGAAAGTAGCGGCAAGGGCGACGCCGGCGGGGAAGGCTCCCAGAAAGGCGAGCGCCCCGAAGTTGGAGCCGGCGAACAAGAAGGTAACGTTGAGTAGTACGGGCGGAGCTGTGCAGGCGCAGCAGAACATTTACGCGGAAGGCGTGGACTTGCTCAATGCGAGGAAGTATTCGCAGGCGGCGAGCCGTTTCAGCAAGGCGATGGAAGGGCCCGATGTGGCGCTTAAGCATAGTGCAACGGTCTATTTGAGAATCTGCCAACAGAGAATGCAAAGCGAGCCGGAACCGAAGACGGTCGAGGATCGCTACAACGCAGCGGTGGCCTTCATCAACGATCGCCGCCTGGAAGACGCCGATCGCCTCCTGCGGCTTGCGCTGAAACAGGAACCTAAGGGCGCTCACCTGCATTTTGCCTTGGGTGTGGCGGCGACGTTGTCGGGCGACATATCCGGCGCCATCAGCAGCATTGGACGGGCCATCGAACTCGATCCGCAGAACCGCATTCTGGCGCTGCGGGACAGCGATCTGGCCGCGCTGAGAAGCAATCCCGCGGCAGCGAGCCTGTTCGCGAACGGGTCGGACGACGAGGTCGCCTAGATCCCCGTGCTTTCGGGCGGTTTGTCTTGACCTCTCCACTCAGAATCGTTGCGCTCGGAGGCGGCACCGGCCTGTCCACGCTCTTGCGCGGCCTGCGTGATCTGGCCGTGCTGCGCGAGAGCCGCGGCGAATCCGACTTGGACATCGCGGCCGTTGTCACGGTTAGCGATGACGGCGGCAGTTCAGGGAAGCTGAGGCGGGATTTCGACATCCTGGCTCCCGGAGATATCCGCAACTGCATGGTGGCGCTGGCGGAAGACCGGGCCTTGTTGTCGCAGCTATTCCAGTACAGATTTGCTGCCGGCGAGGGACTCGAAGGGCACAGCTTCGGCAACCTATTCTTGGCGGCGCTCACCGAAGTCACTGGGGATTTTCACCAGGCGATTCAGCTTTCCAGCGAAGTGCTGGCTATTCGGGGGCGGATATTCCCCTCTACTTTGACCAACGTCATAC
>CAMPKL010000665.1 GCA_946887065.1 uncultured Bryobacterales bacterium | reverse complement strand
CGCTCGAAGACCCCTCCGGCAACTCCGTCCTTCGTCCGTTCGAGGTTCTCCCGGGTGCGTCTGAAGACGTTTCCGGACCCGCCGTCTCCTACCTCGACTTCGAAGTCCGCTAAGCCAACGGGCCTATTGCGTCTCAGCTCGCAGGTGCTAGCCTGAGATTTCGCCGATGAAGATCATCGACACTCTCAGCAGCGGACGCCGTACTGTCTCCTTCGAGTTTTTTCCTCCCAAGTCGGATGAGGGTTTCGAAGACCTGTTTCGCACCATAGAAGCCCTGCGGCCGTTGGAGCCGAACTATGTCTCGGTGACATATGGCGCGGGAGGCTCAACCCGCCGCAAGACCGTCGATCTGGTAACACGGATCAAGAATGAGATCGGCATCGAGGCCATGGCCCACCTAACTTGCGTGGGTTCGACTCGCGAAGAAATCGCCGAAGTTCTGACGACGCTAGATCAGGGCAGCATCCACAATGTCTTGCCCCTGCGCGGCGATCCGCCCAGGGGCGAAGCGGCCTTCAAGCCCACGCCGGGCGGGTTCGCTTACGCCAATGAATTGGTCGAGTACATTCGCGGCGGCAGTCACTCCTTTTGTCTGGCTGCCGCTTGCTACCCCGAGAAACATCCCGACGCCCCTAGCGCCGAGGTCGATCTCGACAACCTCAAGCGCAAAGTCGACGCTGGGGTGGACTTCCTCATCACCAATCTGTTCTTTCACAACGACGACTTCTATCGCTTTCGCGACCGCGCCGTCGCCGCCGGAATCGGCGTGCCGATCATCCCTGGCATCATGCCGATTCGCAATGTTAATAGCATTAAGCGCTTCACCCAGCTTTGCGGAGCCTCGATTCCTCCGGGCCTGCTCGCGAAAATCGAAGGCGTCGAAGACGATAACGAAGCCGTGGCCCAGATCGGCATGCATCACGCTGTACGCCAGTGCGAAGACTTGCTCGATCAGGGCGTTGCAGGGCTCCACTTCTACACCCTGAACCGATCCACCGCGACGCGCGCGATCGTGCAAGAAATCAAGTCGCGGCTCTAATCCAAGTTGTCCGCGGTCCACTGCCGATCGCGATTGAGTCTTGCCGGCTCACCCGTCACCAGCCGCTCATCGCTAGACTAAACGCGATGGCTCTCGCAAGGTTTTTGCTGCTCCTGGTCGCCCCTGGCGTGCTGTTTGCTCAGCCGTTTGCGGGCCGTCGCCCCGACGGCGCCGCCATCCTTCCCAACGGCTGGCCCATTACCCCTGCCGGCAGGCAAATCGAGCTCAGTACGTTGCCGATGGCCCTCGCACTGCACCCCAACGGCAAACATGCCTTCGTGCTGAACTCCGGCTTCCTGCCCCCTACGATTAGCGTCATCGATCTCGATGCGGGCGCTGTGCTCGCCGAAGTTCCCGCTCCTGGCGCCTGGCTGGGCCTCGAACTCGACGCCAAGGGCGAGCGCCTCTTCGTTTCCGGCGGTTCGCGGGGCTCCGTGCTGGCCTACAAGTACGCCGATGGCCGCCTGGAGCGCGTCGCGGAATACTCCGCCGTCGAGGGCCCGCTATCGGATCGCGATTTCATCGGAGACGTCCTGCTGTCCGCCGACGAACGCTTCCTATTCGCCGCAAACCTGTTCGACGACACCGTCTCTGTCATCAACTTGAGCAGTGGCGTCCGTGTAGCCGCCTTCGCAGTTGGGCTTAGACCATACCGGCTGCGTCTGGGGCAGCGCGGGCAATCCCTATGGGTAAGCCATTGGGGCGAGTCTTCGGTGGGTCTCTATTCGCTGCCCGACGGCCGCTTGATCGAGAAGGTTCCTAGCGGCAGCCTCCCAACGGATATGGTGCTGCTCGAAGGCGCCGTCGAGACGCATGAAGACGAGGGTCTGCCCATCACCGCGCGCCTTTTCGTCGCCTGCGCCAACACCAACGACGTTTGGGTATATGGGCTAACCGCCGGCGATCGCATTCGCCTGCTCGAGCGCATCCCTCTGGGGCCAGGCGAACGGGCTCCAGCCGGCACAGCCCCGACCGCTCTCTCGCTCAGCCCCGATTCGCGGCGCCTCTACGTCGCCGCTTCGGGAAACAACGCCGTCATCCTTGCGGACGTCTCCGCCGCGCGAGCCGAACTCGTCGGCGCCGCGCCGACGGGCTGGTATCCCACCGCCGTCGCAGAGCGCCAAAACGGCGGAATCGTTTATCTCAGCGGCAAAGGCGCCGGTTCTCTCCCCACGCCTCGCGGGCCCGACCCGACCGACCGCGGCTCTGAGCAGCAGTACGTCGCCGCTCTCCAGAAAGGTTCTTTAGGTCTCCTACTCGCGCTCGATCCCAGCACGCTGAGAACCCTCACCCAGCGGGCCGCGGAGAATATCCTCTACGACGATGCGCTGCTCCAAGACGCCGGCGTGCCGGCGGGCAACCCCATTCCCAACCGCCCTGGCGATCCTTCGCCGATCAAGCACGTCGTCTTGGTGCTGAAGGAGAACCGTACGTTTGACCAGATTCTCGGCGACGTCGAAGGCGCCAAAGGGGACTCCGGACTGGTTGTCTTCGGTCCTGACGTGGCGCCCAATCACCGGCGTCTCGCCGAGCAGTTCGTCTTGCTCGACAACTTCTACGCCGTCGGCGACGTCAGTGCGGACGGGCAAAATTGGTCTACAGCGGCGATGGCCAATGACTTCGTTGAAAAACTTTGGCCCTCCGCCCTCGGCCGCCGCCTCAACTGGAACGGCTTCGAGGGCGGCGATACGGCCAGCTTTCCTCCGGCCGGTTACCTGTGGTCCAACACGCTTTCGGCTGGTTTGACGGTGCGTAATTACGGCTTGTTCGCTA
>CAMPKL010000664.1 GCA_946887065.1 uncultured Bryobacterales bacterium | reverse complement strand
GGCGACAGCTCCTCCCTTTGCCTGCGCCCAGCGCAGCGCGGACGGAAATCTCATTGGCTCGATCGATCGCTCTGGCCAACTGCACATTCGCGACATTGGCGCAGGCAATCAGCAGCACGAAGCCCACGGCGCCCAGCATGGCGAAGAAAACCGTGCGAATCTCGCCTCCGTTGAAGTTTTCGTTGAAGGTTTGGACGATCACATCGATGTCTTTGTTCGTATCCGGGTGGGCCTGCTGCAAGCGCTGCCCGATCAAGCTCATCTCGACCTGGGCCTCGCCGCGGGTCTTTCCCGCTGCTAATCGCCCGTAGACGCCGAGCCGGCGGTTGTCGCGTTTGTCGTCGCCGCTTTCCTTGAGAGGCAGCCAAACTTCTGCCTTGTTCGGGAAGCGGAACCCGGCAGGCATCACGCCGATAATCGTTTTCTCTTCCTGGTCGACGCGCAAAGTCTTGCCGATGACGTCGTCCGTGCCGCCATAGCGTTTCTGCCACGTTGCGTGGCTGATGATCGCTACCGGGTCGGCCCCGGGCTCGCGTTCGTTGTCGGCGAAACCGCGGCCGAGCTGCGGGGCGACACGCAACACTTGGAAGCCGTCGATCGAGATCTCCGCTCCCGAGACTCGCTCGGGCGCGGCCTCGTCGTCCGCCAGATTGAACTGGCGCATGGCATAGGCGGACAACCGCTCAAACGACTCCGTCTGCGCGCGCCAATCAACGAAGTCCAACAGCGATGTCGTCGTATCCTGGCTGCGTTCGACATTGCGGCCTTCCAGGTACAGGATGCGCTCGCCGTCCTCGTAGGGAAGAGCCTTGATCAGCGCGCCGTTGACCAGGGTAAAGACCGTGGTATTGACGCCGATGCCGGCCGCCAAAAGCAGAACGATCAGAGCCGTCGTCCAAGACTGCTTGGCTAGAACACGAGCGCCAAAGCGCAAGTCGTCGAGTAGGTGCACGCGGTCTCCCTCGCACTATTTCGTTGTGAATAGAGCAATACGGAGACCGGCGCCCAGTTGTTCGCCGCAGCCGAATTATTTACGTTGCTAACCCGAGACGGGCACCAGTGCAGCCTCGGCGACAATCCTGCCCGCCGCGGGATCCGGCGGATAGGTCAGAACGCCTTGGATGCCGTGGCTTTGGATGGTGCCGGAATCGCAACCCGCGGGAACGACGACCAGCAGATTGGCCTCCAGTCCCTTGTTCACCATCTCTCTCAACATGCAGTACCAACTACCGTCCGGTAAGGAGTCGCTGCATACAACCACGGATACATCCGGCTGCTTGGCCAGGGCGAACCTGGCAGTGTTGCAGTTGAGGACGCCTGTCCACTCCAACTGCTGTGCGGAAATCAGCTCACCGAATTCCCGCTGCATGTCCTCGGACATGACCAATAGAACGCTGTTACTTTGCAATGGCCCACCTCCTGGGGGTGAAAGTCGGACCTGGCTACGGAGAGCGTCTCTCTCCGTCTATGCCCACACTTAACCTTACTGCCGATGGAATCGCTTTGCCAGTGAGAAATGCGTTTTCGCCGACGAATTCTTCCGTTGACACAGGATGTAACCGAAGTGTTTCATTCGATCACAATTTTTTCACCATACCGTCTTCGAGTTGCCTGATAGACTCATCCGAAAGCTATGACCTTCACTCGACGCCGCTTCGCCGCCCTCGCCTCCGCCGGCCTCGCCGCGGACGGCCTTTTCGGTCAAAGTTCGTTAACCGCACAAGATGTTGTGGTGCGCATTCAGAGCGAACTGGCCAAGGCGGGGGTCACTTGGCGCGAACAGACGGTCGACACCTTCAAGGGCGGCGACCCGAATACGCCTGTGCGGGGCATCGCCACAACGGTGATGTCGACCCTGGACGTGCTGCAGCGCGCGGCGGACGCCGGCAAAAATATGGTCATCACGCACGAGCCGACCTACTACAACGGGTCGGACGACACCAGTGAGATACTGCAAGATGAGCTTTATCTGCGAAAGGTGAAGTTCATCAAAGATAACGGATTAGTTGTGTGGCGCTTCCATGACCATTGGCACGCCAAGAAGCCCGACGGGATGCCGGTCGGCATCGCCAAGTTACTGGGTTGGTCGCAGTATCAGGTCCCGGAGAGGGAGCGGCAGTACGTGATTCCCGAGGCGACGCTTGAGGCGGTGGCGAAGCACATCAAGCGCAGCATGGGCATCAAGACGATGCGCGTGGTGGGCGACCCCGCGACGAAGATTAGTCGCGTGGCGATCAGCCCGGGCTACTCCAACCTGCAGGCCTCGCTGCGGACGTTCCCGAACAACGACCTGTTCATCATCGGCGAGGCGCGCGAGTGGGAAGGCGTCGAGTACGCATTCGACGCGATGACGGCGGGCATGGCCAAGGGGCTGATCGTGCTGGGCCACACCATTTCCGAAGACCCCGGCATGGATGAGGCGGCAACCTGGCTGCGCACGATCGTCCCCGAAGTGCCGGTCGAGTTCATCCCTGCCGGCGAGCCGTTTTGGACGGTCGAGTGATGCGCTAGTAGAGCATGACCCGCAAGACTGCGATCCATCGATCGCCGCGACGCTCGAAGACAAACAGGTCTTGGCCGGAGCCCTGGTCGGTCTTGCCGCTTTGTGTCCAGGTCATTGACCAATCAAAACCTGCGACGGCCGTATTGCCCCATTCATGCACGAAGTGATTGGACTCCGAGTAGTCCGTGATGTCTGACTTTTGCATGAAGTCGGCGTAGCTCTGAACGAGGCGGCTCCTGCCTCGACACAATTCTTTGAAGCCTGGCCCCTTCATCACCACGTCGTCGTCGAAACATTGTTCGAGCAGGTCAA
>CAMPKL010000663.1 GCA_946887065.1 uncultured Bryobacterales bacterium | reverse complement strand
TTGGGCCGCAACCCAACAAGGCCATCGTCGGACGCAACGCCTTCGCCCACGAGGCGGGTATCCACCAGGACGGCTACCTCAAACACCGCTCCACTTACGAAATCATGGAGCCGGCTTCGGTCGGCGTCCCGGCCACCAGCCTCGTCCTGGGCAAGCATTCGGGCCGCCACGCCCTGCACCAGCGCATCATTGACTTGGGCTATGGCGACTTTGACGCAGACGATACGACCAAGGTCTATGAAGCCTTCACCTCAATGGCCGACACGCGAAAGGGAGTGCTGGACGCGGACATCGCCAAGCTGCTCGACCAGATGGGCTACAGCAAGGTTGCCGAACCCGCGGTCGCGCGCTAGGCGGTAACAGCCTCAGCCGATTCGCTCTCTAATCTCCATGAGGGGGTTCGTCCGGGCGCTCGGCGCAGTCTGCGTCCTGTCGCGAGCCGCTTGCGGTTTGCCCCACGATCCAAACGGGACTCTGGAGCGCGTTGCCGCTCAAAGGCTCCTGCACGTTGGATTCGCCGAGGCTCCGCCATGGATCGCGGACAGCACCTCGGAACCGCACGGCGTCGAGGCTGACCTGGTCCGGGAGTTTGCGGCAACGCTCAACGCCCGAGTCACTTGGACCGAAGGGAATCTTCAGGACCTCCAGGAAACTCTTGAACACTACGAACTGGATCTCCTCGTCGGCGGGCTCGACAAACGGGCATCATCCAGCACGCACGTCGGCTTCACACGCCCCTATCTCAAAGAGCGCCTGACGCTCGGTCATCTTTCCGGCTTGCCCGCGCCCTCGTCGTTGGAGGGGGTCGAGATCGCCGTTGAACCGCACACTCTCCTCGCCGCGCTGGTGCGCAAGGAAGGCGCGAACCCCGTGCCTTTTGAATCCTCCGGCGGCGATGTGCCGCAGTGGTTGGCTGCCTCGGAATGGCAACTAAAAGCTAGGGGCTATGTCCCCACTGAGCACGTGTTTCGGACGCGAGAACACGTGTGGGCCGTTCCCCCAGGCGAGAACGCTTGGCTCGCCCGCATCGAAGGCTTTCTGAACTCGCGCAATCCCGCGCCACCCGCGCCGTGAGAGTTCGCGCTCCGTATTCGTTGCCGCAGGACAAGGAGCGGCTGCTCGAAAAAGCCACACGCCTCGAGTGGATCTCGATCCTCCTCATGCTCACCGTCGTCGCGGTGATGTATCTGGCGATGGGCTCGTCCCAGGCGATGAGGACAGCCTTGTTCGAGGATATGTTGAGCCTCATTCCCCCTGCCGCCGTACTGATCAGCTACCGCTGCCGCGACTGGAAACCGAATGAGCGTTTCCCCTACGGTTTCCGCAGGGCCGGCGACATCGCCTTTCTCACCTCAGCGGTCGCTCTCAGCGTTCTGGGCTTATCGCTACTCTACGCGGCAGCGACGAGCCTGCTGCGGTCCGAGCACCCCACAATCGGAACAACAGAGATTTTCGGAACCCAGGTATGGTTGGGCTGGCCGATGATCGCGGCCCTCACCTATAGCGTCATCCCACCTGCCGTTCTGGGTTGGTTAAAGAAGCCCCTGGCGGAAAAGCTGCATGATAAGGCGCTGCATGCGGATGCGGCCATGAACAAGGCCGACTGGTCCACGGCTGTCGCCGGCATCCTGGGGGTTCTTGGCGTCGGCTTCGGCTGGTGGTGGAGCGATGCGGCGGCCGCCGCTTTTATTTCCGTTGAGATCTTAAGAGACGGCTTTTCCAACATCGAAAGGGCCACGGCCGACCTCATGGATGAACGCCCCACCCGACTCGGATCGCATCAGCCGCATCCCGTGATCAACCACCTACTTCAATTCCTCGAAGGACTCGATTGGGTCGAGGCGGCGGAAGTCAGACTGCGGGAAGAAGGGCATGTCTTCGCCGGCGAGGCGTATGTCGTGCCCAAAACTCTGGATCAACTGCCCGAAAGACTGGAAGAAGCATCTCAACAAGTCCGGGATCAGTTCTGGCAACTCTACGACGTAGCGATTACGGCGGTCCCGCGCCTGGACGACGATGCTGACCGACGCCAGCGTCGCAGCTAGGAGCCTCTGCGGGGGAAACCGTCTCCTGCTACGCTAGCGAGCGCCATGCGCGCAATCGTTCTTCTCCTTCTGCTCTGTTCGGCGGCCTCCGCCCAAGACGGCAAAATCCGCCTCTGGCTGCGCGGCGACGATTTCGGCTACACCCACGCCTCGAACGTCGCCATGCAGAAGGCCTTCGAAGAGGGCTTCATGTCCTCGGCCAGCCTGCTCGTTCCCGGCCCCTGGTTCGCCGAGACCGCCGCCATGGCCAAAGCGAATCCCGACTGGAACGTCGGCGTGCATCTCACGATCACCAGCGAATGGAATGTCCTGCGCTGGCGGCCCGTGTCGCCCATCAGCGCCGTCCCATCCCTCGTCGCACCTGACGGCTACCTCCACACTTCCGGATACCGTCCCAACCCCAATCCGGACCCCTCCGGCCTACGCGCCAATCATCTCCCTGACCTCGCCGAAGTCGACCTGGAGTTCCGCGCCCAAATCGCCCGCGCTAAGTCCCTTGGCCTCAACGTCGCCTATGTCGACTGCCACATGGGCATGGCATGCCGCGAAGACATTCTGCCGATCACCCGCAAGATCGCCGCCGAAAACTGCATCCCCATCGCCGGCCGCCAGTCGTTTCCGGCCCTGCAAAACATCAGTCTCAAATGGGACCAGCGCACTCCCGAAGAAGGCCGCCGCCTGTTCGAGGCTGAACTCCGCAAGCTCACCCCCGGCCTATGGATGTACGTCGATCACCCCGCCGCGGATTCCCTCGAATTGCGCGCCGTCGACACAAA
>CAMPKL010000662.1 GCA_946887065.1 uncultured Bryobacterales bacterium | reverse complement strand
GTCGACGGCAACGAATACATCGACTACGCCTTGGCCTGGGGTCCGCTGATCCTCGGGCACTGTCTTCCGGAGTTGGTGGAAGCCATGCGCCGTCATGCGGAAATGCCGATCAATTAAGGCGCGCAGCATAGTCTGGAGATCGAAGTCGCCGAGCGAATTCAAGAACTCGTGCCCTGCGTGGAGCGGATGACGTTCACGTCAAGCGGCAGCGAGGCTGTTCACGTTACTTGCCGGCTGGCGCGGGCGGCGACGAAGCGGCCGCTCATTGTGCGCTTTGAGGGCCACTACCACGGTTGGTTTGACTCGATCCTGTGGAGCTATCGCGCGACTGCCGATCAAATGGGACCACCCGGCGAGCCGCTGGCCGTCGCGGGCTCGCAAGGGCAGCCGGCCAACGAGGCGCGGAACCTGCTCATCGCCGGCTGGAACGATCTCGATGCTCTTGAGTCCTTGTTTTCCCGGCACGGCGATCAAATCGCCGCCGTGATTACTGAGCCGATTCTGTGCAACAGCGGCGGCATATTCCCCAAACCGGGGTTTCTCGAAGGACTGCGGGAGATCACACAGCGCTACGGCGCACTGTTGGTCTTCGACGAGGTCATCACAGGATTTCGCGTGGGACTAGGCGGCGCGCAGCAACTGTTTGGCGTCACGCCCGATCTGGCGACCTTCGGCAAGGCGATCGCCGGCGGCGCAACGCTCAGCGCCTTGGGCGGTAGACAAGACATCTTGGAAATGCTCGGCAACGGCGTTGCCTTCGGCGGCTCGTTCAACGGCAATCCGGTTGCGCTGGGCTGCGCCGAGGCGACGATCCGCACGCTCAGCCGCGACAACGGCGAGCCGCTGAAACATGCTGAGCGTTTAGGCGAAAAGCTCAAGGCGGGCATCCGTCACGCGGCACGAGACGCGGGCCTGGAACTGCTGGTGACCGGTCACGGCGCCTGCTTCTGGCTGCATTTCACCAGCGCCACGAGCATCAGCAACTACCGGGACACCTTCGCCGATCGGCGCGATCTGCTCGACCGCTACCTGCGGCTGATGCTCGACGAAGGAATCTATTTATTGCCCGAGGGACGAGTGTACGTCTCAGCGGCACACACCGAGGCCGACATCGAGCAGACGCTCGCCGCGGTCCGGCGCGTCTTCTCGCAACTCGCCGCCGCCGACTGACTTACAGGTCCTGCGCGATAGTCCTGCGCGTTTCGACCTCGCGGTAGGCGTCCAGCAAGGTCTTCAGACTTCCGCAAAAGACGGCCGTCAGGACGACACCGGCGACCAAAAGGGGTGAGAGGACGAAGTCCGGCTGGCCTTGTAAGCGGCCGGCGACGAACGCGCCTAGGCACACAACGCCGACCGCAATCGCTGCGAACCAGGCCGAAACAACGGCGCGCCGATAGAGTCCGTGCGCTGCCGGTATCGCCATAAGACTCAAGAACGAGAGCAGCGACAGCCACTTAAAATTTTGGGCGAACTCAGGTGAGAACCAGGCTTCCATCATTTCTTTCCTCCAGGTTTCGTTTCACTGTGTATCCTGAGCAACTCTTTGCCGACTTTCGGGGTTACGTCGCCGTTCGCGACCAAGATACGCACCTTGGCGTCAAACGGATCATCCGACGGCAACGAATCGACCAGGCGGATGCGATCGATCACGCGGTCCAGCCGCAAGCGAATCGTCGGATACGAAACGCCGTACTCCGCCGCTAGCTGTTTGAGCGATCCCGATGCGAGGACCAGCCGCTTGATGAATTGGCGGTCCTCGTCTTCCAAATGCACAAACCAGGCAGGGACATCAGCGCCGGACATGATCAAGAATAGATTTTAATAATATTTATGTCAACATGAATATTATTAAACCTGTCCGGGGCTGGAACGGCTAAGCGCTCATTGCCGCGAAGCGGGCGAAGAGATCGTTGAACACGGCGTCACGGTCGATGTTGTTAGCGACGCGGATGTTGTGCCGGCCCGGCGCGGCTTGCCACTGCATGTCGTCCGTCAACACAGGACTGGGTACGATCTCGGACGGCGCCCATTGAGGATTGTTGAGCCAGGCGACGGCGGAGATGTCCCAGATGACTTTCGACCAGGGGAAGTCTTCGCCGCGCTTCTGACGGCTGGCTTGCACGGCGTAGTATTCGAGAAATTGGCCGTACAGATAGTCCCCGATGAGCGAGCGTCCGCGCAGGTGCTGCTGGAGTTCCGGGACGGTCGTGCGCAGGTGTTCCGAGACGTTTTTGGTGGGGATCTGAACGAGGGCCACGCCGCTGTCGAACAGGACCTGCGAGGCGATGACGTCCTGTTGCAGATTAAACTCCCGCGCGGAGGGCCAATAGTGCGGCGTGCCGCCCAGCCAGACGACCACGATTTTCTCTTTGATCTTGGGCTCCATCAGGATGGCGGACGAAACGTTCACCGGGCAGCCGATGGTGAGCACGTAGAGCGGCTCGTCGCCGGGCTTCAGCGCCTTCTCGATCAGGTCCCGTGCAGCGGGGCTTTCGATGGGGCTGCCTTTTCTTTCAAAGAAGCGGTCCGAGCCGCGGTGAGCGATGCTCTTGTCGACGTTGGGGAAGAAGTTGAGCAGCCGGTGTATCTCTTCGTAGCTCTTCTCCATGCCGTCGCCCGCGGAGATCGAGCGGTCGTTGAGATAGGGCGCGGCGTAAATCGCCTCGACTGACATGCGCTGGGGCGAGAGCAGGCTGTAAGCGAGCGCGTATTGGTCGTCGATCTCGTTGTAGGCGTCGGTGTCCAGCACCGCACGCAGCTTGCCGGGGCGCGGCGCAAGCAGCTTCAGACGATTGGCATCGGATAGCGTCACGACTCTCTCC
>CAMPKL010000661.1 GCA_946887065.1 uncultured Bryobacterales bacterium | reverse complement strand
TTGTTACTGCGCCGGCAGCATGTTGCGGATGGCGGCGATGCGCCAGCCGTCCGCCGACTTGACGACGAGGAACGTCGACCACATCTTGCGCACGCCCTGAGCGCCGGCTATCTCGTAACGCGCATCCACCAAGGCCACGTCGTTGGTCACGAAACGGACAGTTTCGACGGTCAGCGTGCGGTCGCCGGGGTTGCCGGCGGAACTGGCCAGCATGCCCTCGACCAGTATTGGTTTGCCCCTGCGCCACACGCCCGAGGACACGAGCTGATCGGCGTCGTCAGTGAAGAGCTTTTCGATCGCCTCGGGATCTTGGCTGTCGCGTGCCGCGTTGTAGTCGGCGACGATCTGGATGATCGGCGCATCGCGGGCGGGGGCCTGCGCCGCGAGGGTCGCGGCGAAAAGAGCAAGGGCGGCAAATCGTAATATCTTCATGCCATTAATCCTATTGGCGGTCGCGAAATTCTTCAAACCAGTTTTGGACGATGCGGATCTTGGGCGGCGCTTCTTCTTCGCCCTTTTCGACGGGCGCAATCGTGATGAAGCGCTGGCCGTCGGCGGAGATGTCGTAGGTCGGCGATGCAACGACGGAGATCAGGTCATCGGATCGGAACAGCTCCTGCGGCTGTCCGAACGCGACTCCCGGCCCAGTGGAGACCGGGACGCTCATGAGCGCATCGGCGCCGCTTACGTAGTACAACTCCCTGCCGTTGCGGCTCCAGCGCGGTCTGGTTCCGCCGGCCACCGACGCCTGCCATCTGCCGGCGCCTTCCGGGAACGGGCGCACGTAGACCTCGCCGCGTCCGGATTCGTCAGACGTATAAGCCACGAAGCGGCCGTCCGGCGAGAGCTTCGGAGCTTGCTCGTTGGCCGGAGTTGCGAGGAACGTGACGGGTTCGGAAGCGCTCCCGTCGGCCTCAAGCTCCACGTAGCGAATATCACTTCTCGTCTCCGGGCCAGTGTTCTCCTGGTAGACCAAGTAGCGTCCGTCGCGCGACCAGTCGGGATTTGGGAGAGAACCCTCCGCGTCGACCAGCACTGCGGCCTCACCGGTTCCGTCGGCCGCCTTCGTCATCAGGCTCGCCCCGTCGGCTCCGCTGATCCAATAGACGATCTGCTCCCCTGAAGGCGACCACGTCGGGGTCCTTTCAGGCCCTCCATCAAAAGTTAACCGAGTTTTGGTGGATCGGATCAGGTCGTGAACCCAAATGTCCGGGTTGCCGCTTTCGGTAGACGACACCGCTACCCTGCGACCGTCAGGCGAGAGCGCCGGGCCGTTGATGATCGACTGGGTTTGGCCGCCCGTCTCCAACAAAGCGCCGGATCGATCCCGCCAAGCGAACTGCTGCAGCGGGACGCCCCCGCTGCCCGCGTAGACAAGTGTTCCGTCCGCAGCCGCCGTGGGATAACGGCCGCCCTCGGCGATCGGAAAGGCCGCCCCAGTGGGTCGCAACGTCTCCAGCGAGAAAGGAAGAGCCCAAATACCCAAGCCTTCTAAGCCTGGGCGAGCGGCGCCGCCCGACTGGTAGACAATATGGCCGGTAGCGGAATAGAACGGCAGAACCCCTAGTCCTAATTCTCGGCGATCTCCCGTCTCCAGATCCTGGACCAACATGGTCATCTCGACCGTATACAGCATGACGCGGCGTCCGGCCCCGATGGGAAGAAATTGAGGGAACATGACAAGTCCCGTTGAGCCGTCCTCTCGGGCAAACCGTTCCGGCGGGGCGATCAAATTGGGCACGCCGCCCAAGGACGATACTTCGTAGAGCAGGTGGTCGGAGCTAAAGACGATCGACTCGCCGTCCGGACTCCACGACGCTTGGTCCATATGCGCTCCCGGCAGTTCACAAAGGCGCACGGGCGAACCGCCTTGAACGCTGACCTTCTTGAGCTCACGGCCTGCTGCAAAACCGACAAAGTCGCTGCCCGGCGACCAGAAGGGTTGCACCGCACCGCTGGTGCTCTCGATGGACCGCGGTTGTTCCTGCGCCAGTTCCTGGATCCAAAGTCCGCCGCCGTCGCCTTCGGTCGTGAACGCGATGTGGCGGCCGTCGGGGGATATGGCCGGACCCGAGGGAAAGCCGGCGCCCCCTAGCATTAGCGGCTGGGGCGGCGTGATAGCAAAGCGGCGCGCCGAGGCGGCTGGGGTAGGCGGTGTGCGCGGGTAAAGAAAAAGTACGGCCACCAAGGCCAGCGCCAGCGCTGCCGCAACTCCGCGCAACACGTACTCCCGGCTGCGCGACACGATCATCGCGCCAGGCGGCAACATGGCGGCCGGATTCAGCGTCTGTGCGCCCGTCATCGCCGCCGGTACGCCGGCAGCCGTTCTCAGAACGGTCGAGCGGCCCGACTTCAACTTGTCGCTCAGCGTGCGCAACTCGCGGCCCACTTCCTGCGCCGTCGCCGTGCGGTCCTTGCGGTCTTTCGCCAAACACTTGCCGACGATGAACTCCAACTCTATGGGTACGCCGGCGCGAATGGATGTCAGCGGCGCAACTTCTTCGTGGACGATCTCGTAGAGCAGCGCTTGGTCGTACACGCCCTTGAACGGCCGTTGACCCGAAACCATCTCGTACAGCACGCAGCCGAGCGACCAGATGTCCGAGCGCGAATCGACATCCATGCCCTGCGCCTGTTCGGGCGACATGTAGGCGACCGTGCCCATGGCGGTATCGACTTTGGTGAGGCGTGAAGCTTCGGTTAACCGCGCCAAACCGAAGTCCATGATGGTGGCGTGACCCTTGGCGTCGACCAAAATGTTTGCGGGCTTGATGTCGCGGTGGACGATGCCGGCCTCGTGCGCCGCCTCCAGTGCATCGGCGATCTGTC
>CAMPKL010000660.1 GCA_946887065.1 uncultured Bryobacterales bacterium | reverse complement strand
GACCCGGCGCTTACGCGCCTGGGCTCGGGTTAGGCGGCGCTATTGCGATCAGCCCCAGATCCCGGCGAGTTGCTCTTCCGGTTTAATGCCGAGCGGGAAGAGGTTGGCGAACTCATGATTTGCGATGCCGGCGTGTTCGCGCAGGGCTTGGTGTAGATGCTCGGGACGAACACGAATGCCGCTCTTTTCATTGATGGAGAGGGTTTTCGGATCGATGGGCTTGAGAACCTGTCCGTCGTCGGTGGCGCCGATGACGCGATTGCCGGCGATGCCTTGGCCGATAAACATGATCGAGCCCATGGACCAGTGGTCCTTGCCCTGCCCCCGGTTGTAGTGCGGCGTGCGTCCCATTTCGCTTTGTATGACGACGACGAGCTTGTCGCGAATTTGCAGTTCTTCGGCGCGCGTCAACAGGTAATCGATACCTTCAAGGAATTCAGGAATTAAACGTAACTGGTCACGGTCGTTATTGGCATGACTGTCGAATTGTCCGATCGACAGATTGGCCGAAACGGACACGCCGGCCTTGAAGGACACAAGGGCAATCTCCGCCTGCTGCGCAAGACGCGCCTTGGGCTCGTTCGCGGCGATGAGCGGCAGAGCTCTTTTCAACGCCGCTGAATTCAGTTGCGCGGTATAGAGCATGTTCTGGGAGCGCTCGACTCGCGGCAGGCGCTGTTCGGTGGTGCGGGCGATCGACTGAGACTTAAGAGCCTGTTCGATTCTGTCGCCGGCGAAGTCGTCGAAATAGGCATACCGTCCGCGGCCCTTGGCGGAATCGGCGTCGGCGATAAGCTTGAAAGTCGACAGGTAAGGAAGGCGGGCCATCGGCACCAAGTTTCCAGTTCCGGAATAATTGCCGAACGAGAGAAAGGCGAGAGGATAGTCGGAACCTTTGCACGCGGCGACCATCGCGGCAAACGTCGGAAATTCAAGGCTGTCGAGTTTACCGGTGGCCATGTAACGTTGGCACTGAGTGTGATTATTGACAGAGTAATCGATGCCGTTGACTACAAGCAGATCGCTGCCGTACTTGGTGAAGAAATCTTCGTTGCTCATGCCCCCTTCTTTATGCGGGGCGGTCGGAGCGAACTTGTGGTTGCCGTGAGTCAGGATGTCTCCCTCGGCATAGAGGCGATTTAGGCCATTGACTCCTTTCGGATCCATCAGATAGGTCGTGTCCCATCCGCCGGTTGCGTTGAACACAACGTAGTACGGGCCTGCGTAGGGTTCGGGTTCCGATGTCTGCGCACGTCCGGTTGAGGGCATGCCGATGGGCGACATGACGGCGAGCCCGGCCAGACCACAGAGTTTGAGGAAATCGCGTCTCATAGGATCTCGATTACTCATAAAGGAACTCGTACTGGCGCAGCAGGTAAGAGACGACGGCGCGCCAAGCCCGAGCGGTGTACAAGGGGTCGGCGACGGGTTGGCCGTCCGCACCGCGACAGACACCGATGTCGCGCAGGCTAAATCCCTGGCGCTGATGGGCTTCGGCCACGATGCCGGCGAAGAGTTGGAAAGTGCGCTCCACTTCCGGATCGTCGGGAGCGTCATAGCGTCCAAGGATTTGACGGTGAAGCAGCACGATCGCCTCACGTATTCGCTGATCGCCCGCCTCGCTCTCGGCGGGTAGGGCATCGAGTTCGATCGTGGGGAACAAATGCCGCTCGGCCGGCGGCGAGGTGAAATCGAGACCAACGGTGCCGCAGGCCACTTCGTTGGCCATCATGCGCTGCAGGGCGCCCATGGCGCCGCTGGGGTCTGTATTGCGTTCGGTGATTTCTCTCGAATCGATGCCGCCATAGAGGACCTGAAACCGCCCATCCAGGCGGCCCCAGCGCTGGTGGAAGATCGCTTCGAGTTTGCGCTCTAGCTGTTCCGGCGTCAGCAGGTGAACGAATCCGACATCCTCGAATTGCGCTTTGTGTTCGGGGCTCCGCGCCGCGGCGAGGAGGCCGTCGGCGCGATAGAAATCCGAGACCGCTAGTTCTTTAAAGACGTCCTTCAGATGGAAACCTGACTGCGCGAAACGCGCGGCAATAGCCTCAATTTCGCGGCGTTGCGCTAGGTAGACCCGTTGCTTGGCGGCGTAGAGCGGGTCGTCGGCATTTTCGGGCGCGAGCAAGGGCCTGCGGCCGGCAAGGATGTAGTAGACGTGCTCGACCATGGCGACGGCGAAGCGAGGATCTTGAGCGGTTTGCCGGCCCAACCACTGCAACGAACGCCACTTCTCTTCTTTCGGTAACGCTTCGCCCTCAAAGCCAGGTTCAAACATGTCTTTGAACCAGCCGCCGTCGCGCGGGCCATAAACGCCTTTGGCGTCGACGACGTAATAATCCTGGAAAAGCCCCGCAATCGGATCGACCGTCTGGTGGCAAACGACACAGTCCGGCGCTTCCATGGTCGGGTTCTTGTAGCGCATCGTGATCGCGGCTGCGTCATTCACGCGGAGGGCTAGACGCATAACGTCGACGCCAAGGAAGTGCTCGTAGAACATCCGGGCGCGCAACCGGTTGCGGTTCGTCTCGGTTGTCGGATAGCGCATGAGGTACTGGAAGGAGCTCAGTACTCCCGCGGTAGGGTAGTACCCGGTGGGGGATTCTTGCTTCCAACCGGCGCGGTGCTGCAGCGCCGGAATGCGCACGGGGACGAACTCGAAAGGATTGTTGGAATCTTGAAACTGGGCGCGTACTTCGTCATAGATGCCGTAGCCCCTCGCCGTATAGGGAGAGACCATGACGTAGTCGGCGGTCACGATCTCCGTAAAGGGACGGTTCTCGCGAACGATGTACTTGATCAGTTCGAGCGGCTCGCGCAGCACGCCTT
>CAMPKL010000659.1 GCA_946887065.1 uncultured Bryobacterales bacterium | reverse complement strand
GTCCGTTCGCAATTGACCGCCATTGTCTGTGACCAAGAAGCCGCTCGTGAAATTGGCGACCGGGCGCTGCGTTACGCTCGTTCCGCCCTGCTGCAGCAACTCATAGGCGGATCCCGAGCCGGCGCCGGCGCCGGAAGCCGAAGACCAGAACAGGGCGCCGCTGCCGTCCGTCGTTAGCGCTTGATTCGGCGCACCTGCGTTCGGCGGCAAAGTGTATGTCACGTCGCCGGATAGCTCAGGCAGCCGGAAATAGACGCCGGCGGTCCCGTCGCTCTTTTGCAGTCCCAGCGGAGGGTTGCTTGTTCCCGGAGCGTCCTCGCGTAACACCTGCGGCGCCACGAAGGTGTTCGTCGCCGCTTTGTCCGCCTTGGCGGCCAGAGCCGCCGGCAGCCCGCTTACTTGCGACAACGACACCGACATTCCTGCTGCGGGAATGCTCAAAACTCGGATATCGGCGATGCTGACCGGTTCCTCCGAATCGGGAACAATCCAATGTTCGTTCGACCTCTCGCCTTTGTGCAGTCGATATTCGACGCTGTAGTGCGTTCCCTCCGGAACCGCTCCAAGATTCGGGGTCAAGGCAACCGTGACGATCCCGTCGACGATATCCAGATCGACGCTGTTCTTAGCAACCGTGGAACCGTCCGCGGCGGTGAATGACTTCCAACTAATGCGCAGCGAACCTACCGCCCGGCTGCCGTCTGCATTAAAAAGGGTGTCCGAAATCTGGGTTCGAGATAACTCTTGTCCAGAAACGGCAACGGCCGCCCAAAGGGCGGCCGCGACTAGGAACCGCCCATTGGCGGCCAACGAAAATCTCATTGTGGGTGTCTGTCGCTTTCCTAAAACAAAAAATGGACCGGCCATAGACCGGTCCCACAATCCATTCCTAGCACGCCCTACCAAGGATTCCGCCAGCGCCCAAGCCCTAAGCAGCACATCAACCGCCAACGAGGGCCGCTCAAGCATCTGAAAAATCAAGACTTTGCCCGTACCGTGATGTCGCTCGCTTTTTTCTTTTTGCTAGCATGCCCACATGCCCCGCCTATGCCTTTCTCTACCAGCGGTTCTCCTTCTCGCCAGTTGCTCTCCGACGGCGAATGAACACCAACCGCCCGAGATCAGCGCCGAGAGAATCGCCGAGGCAACGGAGTTCCTTGCCAGTGACGAAATGCAAGGCCGCGGCCCCGGAACCCCCGGCGAGACGCTAGCGACCAACTATATAGCCGACCAACTCAAAGCTGCCGGGGCTGCTCCCGCCGGCGAAGACGGCTACTTCCAGCAGGTCCCTCTGGTTTCAATCGAACCCAGCCCCTCATCGGCGCTTTCCTGGAGAGCAGGCGGCGAGGTAAACGCCATCCCCTGGGCGGACGGATTCGTCGGGCTCAGTCACCGCCAACAGCCCGACGTCAACGTCGAAGCCGATGTCGTCTTCGTAGGACACGGCATCGTCGCCCCGGAGTTCGGCTGGGATGACTACAAAGACGCCGACGTCACGGGGAAGATCGTCCTGCTGTTCACCAACGAGCCCCCCTCCGACGACCCCGCCTTCTTCGGCGGCAGAGCGCTCACCTACTACGGACGTTGGAGCTTCAAGTACGAAGAAGCCCTCCGCCAAGGCGCCGCCGGCGTGCTCATCGTTCACACCGATGAAACGGCCGGCTATCCCTGGTCCGTTGTTCGCAATTCTTGGGGCGGCCGCAACCCGTACGTCAAACTCGCTGAGGGCGAGCCATCCCTAGCGCTTGCCGGCTGGACGACGGGCGAGGTCGGCGAACGCATCTTGCAACAATCAGCAGCGACCAAGGACATGTCGCTGAATGAGTTACTCGCCATCGCCAATGGCAAGGACTTCAACGCGATCCCTCTCAACGTCAAGATCCAGGCTCATCTCATCGCCGCGGTCGAAGAGTTCGAGACCCGCAATGTCGTAGCCAAGATCGAAGGTTCGGATGAATCGCTGCGGGATGAAGCCGTCGTGCTTACGGCGCACTGGGACCACCTCGGTGTCGGCGAACCCGATGCCGACGGCGACACGATCTTCAACGGCGCCGTGGACAACGCCAGCGGCTGCGCCTTGCTTCTTGAGCTGGCTCGCGCCTTTGGCAGCCTTGAGGAGAAGCCGGCCCGAACCATCATCTTCGCTGCCGTGGGCGCTGAAGAAGGCGGCCTGCGAGGCTCGGCCTACTACGCGCAGCATCCCATCATCCCCGCCGGCAAAACCGCCGCCAACCTCAACTTCGATGGCTTCCTACCCCTGGCTGAGACGGCAAGCGTTTCACTCGCCGGGTACGAACGCACCACGCTGAAGCCCCTCGTCGAAACCGTTGCCGCCGAGTTCGGCTACGAACTCGATCCCGATCCCAATCCAGAGCAGGGCTACTACTACCGCTCCGATCACTTCAGCCTCGCCAAAGTCGGCATACCGGCGTTCTCAGTGAGTTTGGGCAACCGCGTCATCGGCAAACCCGCCGGCTGGGGCGAGGAACAAGAAACCGACTACCGCGAGCATCGCTACCACCAGCAGGCCGACGAGTTTGACCCTTCGTGGGATTTCTCGGGGCTAGCCAAGCTCACTCAATTCAGCTTTGAGTTAGCGCGCCGGATAGCCAACCAACCCGAACTTCCCACCTGGCAGCCGGGCGACGAGTTCCTTCCGGCCCGCCAAGCCTCCCAGCCGAACTAGGGCCTGTCGAATACTACGGGCAACAGGTCCATCTGTGCAGTGGGTTGCACAGTCTCGACTGGTACCTCGCTTGGGTCTGGGGTCGAACTCGTGATCTCCTCGAACACCACCCGCTTGCGGCGGCGCACGAAATCGAGCGCTGTATTCA
>CAMPKL010000658.1 GCA_946887065.1 uncultured Bryobacterales bacterium | reverse complement strand
GGAGGCGAGCCGCCGCTTTTTCGGCAAGAGCGCCGCCGATGTCGGCCTCGCTGAAGCGGCGTACCTTGCCGCCGTTCTTCCCTCTCCGACCTACTATTCCCCGTACGGCAACCACCGCGAAGAACTGGATGCGCGCAAGAATCTCGTCTTGAGCAAGATGCTCGAGCACGGGTACATCTCCCAAGCGGAGCACGATGAAGCCCGCGAGGCGCAGGTTCTGTTTATCGACCGGCCCGACTCAAGCATCATCGCGCCGCACTTCGTCTTTTATGTTCGCGAATATCTGGAAGAGAAGTACGGAACCTCCGCGCTCGAGCAGGGCGGGTGGAAAATAACCACGACCCTCGACGTGGAGATGCAGCAGGAGAACGAGCGCATCCTGAAAGAAGGCGCGCTGCGCAACACCGAGAACTTCAACGCGAGCAACGCCGCGCTCATCGCCATAGACCCGACGAATGGCAACATCCTCTCGATGGTCGGTTCGCGCGATTATTTCGACACGGAGATACCCGGCGCATTCAACGCCGCAACGACAAAACCGGGGCGCCAACCGGGTTCGGCGTTCAAACCGTTCGCGTACGCGCAGGCGTTTCTCGAGGGCTACACGCCAGACACCGTGGTGTTCGACCTGCGCACGCAATTCTCAACCGCTTGTACCCCTAACGACCTCAGCAATGAGTACCCGTGCTACAGCCCCAACAATTACGACAACGCTTTCCGCGGCCCCATGAGTTTGCGCAACGCGCTCGCTCAGTCCATAAACGTGCCGGCGGTCAAAACGATCTATCTCGCCGGGCTCACCGACACGCTGCGGCTCGCCAAGGCCATGGGCATCACGACGCTGGAAGACCCGGCGCGCTACGGTCTCACGCTGGTACTCGGAGGCGGCGAAGTGACCTTGCTCGATATCACGAGCGCGTACGGCACATTTGCGACAGACGGCATACGCTACGAACCTATCTCCATCATCAAAATCGAGGACCGGGAAGGCAACGTCATAGAGGACAATACGGAGCCGAAGGGAACGCGCATACTCCCGGCGTCCGTTGCCCAACAAATAAACGACGTGCTCTCCGACCGGATAGCCCGCGAGCCGCTCGGCATCGGGTCTATCGTGCCGGGAGGCCGCGATGTAGCGGTAAAGACCGGTACCACCAACGACTATCGCGACGCGTGGACCATCGGCTACACGCCCAACCTCACCCTGGGCATGTGGGCGGGAAACAATGACAACACGGAGATGGAACGGCGCGTTTCCGGCCTCATCGTCGGCCCCATGTGGGGAGAAGCTATTGCGCACGCGCTCTCTAAGCGTCCCGTGCAGTCCTTCAGCAGAGCCGAATATTCCCCCGCTCCTAAGCCGGTGCTCAACGGCATCTGGCAATTCGCCGGCAAGGACGGCTCGCTGCACGACATCCTGTACTGGGTAGACACGGACAATCCGCAAGGTCCGGTTCCGCAGAATCCCAACAACGATCCGCAGTACCGCTTCTGGGAAGCGCCGGTCCAGGCGTGGTCCGCACAAAACGGCTTCTCTAATCTGCCCATTTTTCAATAAGGCGGTTCACCCGCGCTTAAGAGCCGCATTGATACGCTTTGAAGTACTCGAGGCGTCTTTTTCGTGGACACTCGACAATTAGCATTATCCGTAACATTACCAAGCTAAGAATATTAGCCATGAATACTTACTACTATCTTGCGCGCGGCAAGCCCATTCTGCTCGGGCTCATAAGCACGGCAGTTGCCGCAGCGCTGTTCCTGTGGGCGGCGTTGGGTATAGCGCAGGCCGCGCCGATACTGTCTAGCATCGACACGGCAACAGACGCAGAAACCGCGACCATAACCTGGGAGACGGACGAGCCGTCGACCGCCCAGATACACTACGGGACGACAACGAGCTACGGCACCTTCTCGGAGCTCAACGATGACGAGGAGACCAGCCACTCGATAACGCTCACCGATCTTGACCCAGACACGCTCTACAACTTCCAGATACTCTCGGCCGATGATACCGGCACCACCACTTCGGAAAATCAGACCTTCACGACCGACCAAGATGGTGACGGCGAAGGAGACGGACCGATGATCTCCAACCTGGAGGCGACCACCACGCAGTCGAGCGCGACCATAACTTGGGATACGGATGAGCCCGCACTTTCGCAGGTGCAGTTCGGCCTCTCCGAGAGCGACCTTGAGAATGAATCACTGACGCTCTTCACCGCGTCCGAGACATTCGACCACTCGGTTGAACTCTCCGGGCTGGAGTCGGACACGACCTACTTCTACCGCGCGGTATCGACCGACGGTGACGACAACACCACGCTCTCCGATATAGAGTCCTTTACCACGCTCTCCGGCGACGATGAGCCCTCGACGCTAGACCGGCTGATTAACGCATTGGAACGTCTCATGGGGGCATTCCCGGCCTTCCAGAGCCAGATCCAGGACTTCATCGACCAGTTGCAAGATGACGACAACGGCGATGGGGATGGTAACGGGGATGGAGATGGCAACGGAAATGGAGATGGCAACGGAAATGGAGACGGAGATGGAAATGGTGACGGCGATGGCGACAACGGTACCGCAAGTGTCGACCAGGACGGCATGACCGTTCAGGCAGGAACTGGCATCGATTTCGCCGGACGAGGATTCGGTCCTGAAGAGCAGGTACGCATCACGCTTGATGGCGACCTCATAGGCACCGGCTTCACCAACCTCGCAGGCAGCTTCACGAGCGGTTCGCTCTCGGTCCCCGATGAGCCAGGCACCTACACCTACACCTTCGTTGGTCAGGAAACCGGCCGCACCGCGACCGCAACCCTCACGCTCGTAGAATAGTTCGAT
>CAMPKL010000657.1 GCA_946887065.1 uncultured Bryobacterales bacterium | reverse complement strand
TCGACAAGTGGATCAGCAACGCCAACGGGCGCCAGGCGGTCTTCTTTCGGACGCGCGCCAAGGGCTGGCTCGACCCCGCCGAAGAAGAAGCTGAAATCTCGCCTCGCTCGCTGGTTTACGTCGCTAATTTCATCGACCATGGCTTCGCCTTCAACGCGCACCACTGGACTTTTTCTGACGGGCCTGCCCAAGGGCTGTATCCTAGGCGCGAAGTATACGAGGAGGTACGCGGACTGGAAAGTTTCGAGCCTTGGCTGAGCCGCATCGAGAATTTGCCGACTGAAGTCCTCGATGACGCCTATCGCCTGATCCCGGCGGATTGGTATGGTCGCGAGTTCGACGCGATCGAGGACTTGCTGGAACGGCTCCATGGCCGCCGGAACAGGACCGCGGACCTGCTTACGAAGGCGCGGTTCGTCAGCGGAAATCCTTTCCCCCATTGGGGCGGAATGAGTGACCCCAAGCGGTTCCATCGGGGTTCGTCCCAATAGGATTAGGCCCGCCGAATTCCGCCCCGCCTTCTCTGGTAAGATTGCCGCGTTACAGCAGTGTTCGCCGGAGGGCGTCTAAGATGCGGCGTCTCGTAGATCGCCTGCCGAGGACCGGGGACATGCTCGCTTTCAGCGTGCTCCTCGCACTGCTGCTGTGCGATCCAGCGACCATCCTAGGTCAATCGCCGGCAGCCCAATGCAACTTTCGAGGTACTTGGGAAGCCCGTGCGTCATTGCCGATCCTAGCGGCTGAAGTGTCCTCTGCCGCCATCGGCTCCAACGTCTACGTACTTGGGGGTTATCTGCCGAACGGTGGGTCAAGCAATCGCCTGTTCGTTTACGATGCGCTGCGGGACGTGTGGCGGGAAGGCGCGCCCTTACCTTTACCGGAGGGCGTACATAGCGCGAACGTCGCGGCGTTTGATGGGAAGCTCTATGTTCTCGGAGGGCTGAGCCATCAAGGGCAGCCAATCGGCCAAACCTTCGAGTACGATCCAACACCAAACCTGTGGACCGAGCGCGCTCCCATTCCCACGAAGCGCGGCGCCGCAGGGGTCGCTGTTGGAAATCGCATCTATGTTGTCGGCGGACTGACCGAGGGCGGCAGCGCGGCGACGGTCGAATCATTCGATCCGCCTACGAACACCTGGCAGAGCCTGCCGCCGATGCCGACGCCGCGCGACCATCTGACAGCTTCTATCGTCTGTGTGCGCTTCTTCACAATTAGCTGCGTGGAATCCAAATTGTTCGCTATCGGAGGTCGAACGAACGGGGTCGACACGGGCGCGAATGAAGTTTTCGATTTCGAGGCGCCCACCTGGAGCGCCGCCGCGCCCCTACCGGCGCCTCGCTCCGGCATCAGTTCCGCCGGGACGTCGTTTCGAGGAGCACTCTGGGTCTTTGGCGGCGAACGCAGCACAGAAACGGGCGCCCTGGGCCAAAACGAATCGTTCGGCGCGGCCGGCGGCGGCGCCGGGCAGTGGTGTAATGACACGCCGCTGCCGACGGCTCGACATGGATTCCAGGCTGCTGCTCTAGGACACCTCGGATCGGACCCAGCCCCGATTTTCGCCATCTCCGGTGGGTCGCGAGCGGGGAAAGAATCCTTCTCGAATGTGAACGAAGCCTTCTACCCCGCCCCCAACGGCACGCCGAGCATCACGGCAAACGGCGTTGTCAATGCCGCGAGTTACTCCACCGAGCTTGCTCCTGGGGGCATTGCGAGCGTGTTTGGCTCTTTCTTGAGCTATGAACAATTCATCCAGCCGCGGCCGCCTCTTCCAACCCGGCTGAACAGCCTTCAGGTGCTGGTGAACGGAGAGCCTGCATCTCTGTTGTATGCCGGCGGCACGCAGATTAACTTCGTCATTCCTAGGAGCGCCGTTTCGCCGGCCACGATCGTCGTCAACAAAGCGAATGCCTTGAACAGGGAGCAGGTGATTGTCCCCTTGCTGTCGGCGGCGCCGGCCATTTTTAGTGCGGACGGCAGCGGGCGTGGCCAAGGCGCCATCCTGCACGCCGGCACTGCACAGCTTGCGGACGGAGCGCACCCTGCACGAGCCAATGACCCGCTGGAGATTTATCTCACCGGACTCAATGTGTGCGAGCCGGATGAGTTGTGCATCGAGGATGTCCCGCAAGTCACCGTGGGCGGGCTGGCCGCTCCGCTGCTGTTCTACGGCAAGGCCCCCGGACTCCCTGGACTGAATCAGATCAACATCCGTGTGCCGGACGGCGCCGGGCCTGGCTCCTCGGTTCCGGTCAAAGTCGTCCGTCTTGGAAACGCGAGCAACGAAGTCACGATCGCTGTTCAGTGACAGGGCGAATGCAAATCCGACGGCAACGCCCTAGGATTGAATGGACGGCCGACCGCGATAAATTACAGCCTCGGCGGGCGGGATCCGATCGAGTTCTGGGAAACTATCTGTCGCGGTCGAAGAAGCGACCCGATGAATAATTCCGCTTCCCGTTGGACGGCGTGGTCCCTGGAGATCGAGACCCGCGGCCGCTGGATAAAGGAGAGAGGCCGTTCGTTCTTAGGGATTAGATGCCTGCCTACCGCTTCCAGCTGCTGCGCTATGCTCCCACTCTGTCGGGAGAGTTCTACAATCTGGCCGTCGTCCTCTACGACGTAGCGGGGCGCATCGTGGACGCCCGATTCGCGAGCGAATTCGACCGCATGCGCTGCAACCCCGCCGTCGAACTCCACGTTCTTGAGGCGCTGCGTAACGAGTTCGAAGATCATCGCCTCCTCGGGGAGGGATTCCACGCTTATCTCGACCAGCTGAGCAAGAATCTCTCCGATTCGCTTGAGATCACCGATCAGAAGCCCTTCGAAGGCGGCGAAGCAGCGAGCGAGTTGGACC
>CAMPKL010000656.1 GCA_946887065.1 uncultured Bryobacterales bacterium | reverse complement strand
GCGGCGAGGATGCCTTCGAGAGTGGGCGGGATGCCGACGCCGACGCCGATGAACTCGATGCCGGGAACCCGCTGGAGGCGCTCCGCCGCTTCCTGCGCCGCTTGCGGCGTCTGGGCGGAGACCACCATTCTTTCATTCACATGGCCTTCGAGCTTGACCGGGAGGCCTTCAAGCGTCTGCTCGATAGATGCTTTTAGCTTGCTGACAAAAAAGGGCTTATTGCAGCCTTTTAGCCACAGCTCGCTGTAGTGCAGTACGAGTAACGGTCGCGCCCGCGTCATCTACGTCCATTATAGGAAGGGCGCCAATGTTCGCAGGGTGCGATGATCCGATACACTCACGAGAAGTCTATGGATGAGCCTAAAGGTCCGCGTACTCTTTCGATCGACATCGGCGGTTCCGGCGTCAAGATGATGATTCTCGACCCGGCGGGCGAGCCGCTGACGGAGCGCTTGCGCCGCAAGACGCCGGAGCACCCTACGCCGACTCTTGTGCTCGACGAGATAGCGGCGATGGCGGCGGAGATTGGCCCGTTCGATCGCGTTTCAGTAGGTTTCCCCGGAGTCGTCGTGGACGGCGTGACACGGACTGCTGTCAATCTGCACGACGATTGGGCGGGCTTCGACCTCCGCAACGTGCTCGCTCAGCGGCTAGGCAAAGAAGTTCGCGTCGCCAATGACGCGGACGTTCAAGGATTGGGTGTGGTTGAAGGCATCGGCGTTGAACTGGTCCTCACCTTGGGCACTGGAATCGGCTCGGCATTGTTTGTGGACGGCAGGCTGGTCCCCAACTTAGAGCTAGGACATCATCCATTTGAGCGCGGCAAGACCTACGAAGAGCGCATGGGCGACGACGAACTAAGGAAGAAGGGCAAAGATGCGTGGAATGAGCGGCTGCAGAGAGCCATCACGGTCGTAGACCGCGTGTTCAATTACCGCGTCCTCTACCTGGGGGGCGGCAACGCGCGGAAGATCAATTTCGAACTGCCGGCCGACGTTCGTGTGGTGCCCAACGTTGCCGGTATCCTCGGCGGCATCCGCCTCTGGGACTAGCCGGCGCTCACTTGCGCGCTCGCAGGTGGCAGCGAATATCGAGCGCGGGGAACATCCACGCCGCATGCCTTTCGTACCATGCCAGCGAACGGCCGGCCAGGAACCGGCCGGCGTTGTCGAGCACGAAGTTTCCCCCAAAGGTCAGTTCGATTTTCACCAGTTCAAAGCTGTGCGCGTAGCTCGAAAATGTGGCAAAGTCCTTGCCGGTGAAATAGTGAAAACTTCCGGCAGCTAGGTGATGGCGATGGGTCGGGTCGGTAAAGGAATTGTGCGAACTGTAATGCGGAGTGGCGATAAAAACATCCGCGCCGTCTTGCGCAACGCGGTGGATTTCCGCCATCGCCCGGCCGACGTCTTGTAGATGTTCGATGACGTGCGACGCGTGAATACAGCTAAATCGATTGTCTTCGAAGGGCCAAGGGAACAGGTCGAGATCCCAAACAACATCCGCGGCCGATAACGGCGAACGGTCGATGCCGACACAATCGGCGGACCTCTTTTGAGTGCCGCATCCAACGTCGAGGGTCGCATTCATGGCGCTCCGGTTAACATAATTCACGTCTATTCGCGCTGATATCCCGGGCCGCGCAACACCATGCCCGATCGGCTGTTCGTGTGCTGGCCGTTATCAAGCGCAACGACGCCGTTGACGATGACATAGGGAATGCCTTCCGGGTAGCGGTGAGGCTCCTCAAAGGTGGCTTTATCGATCACCGTTGCCGGATCGAACAGCGTCACGTCCGCCCAGTAACCTTCCTTGATCAAGCCGCGGTCGGGGATGTTCGCCTTTTCGGCATTCATGCTGGTTATCTTCTGCACGGCCTCGGGCAGCTCCAAGGTACGGAGTTCCCGAACGTAGCGGCCAAGAACGCGGGGAAAGGTGCCGTACCAACGCGGATGCGGGTGCGTGGCGCCGCGCGGACCCTCGGGACTGATCGCCGCGCCGTCCGATCCGATCGACGTGTAGGGCTGTTTCATGGCCAGCTGCATGTCGTCTTCCGAGTGGTGGAAGAATACGGTCGGCACGCTGCCGTCTTCTTCGACGAGCAAATCGAGCAAGATGCCGACAGGATCGCCGACGCGTGAGGCGATCAACTCGCTCATCCTCTTGCCGACCCACTGCTTGTTGCTCTCTTGCTTGAAGCTCACCAGCAACATGCCTTCCCAGCCGCCGCCTGTCGCCAGGTAGTGGTTGTACCAACCGGGCAGGCCGTTGAGAATATCGCGGCGTAGTCGGGCGCGTTGCGAGGGGTCGCGCAGGCGGGCCAACATGGCCTCGTTGCCGCCGTCCTGGGCCCAAGGAGGAATGATGGCGCGTAGGTCGTTTTGGCCTGCGGTGTAGGGATAAACATTGGAACGGATGTCTAGGCCTTCTGCGCGGGCGTCGTCAATCATCTTGAGAACTTCCGGCATGCGGCCCCACAGGGCCTTGTCCGCGATTTTCAAATGGATGATGTCGACGCGAATCTTGGCGCCGCGCCCAACGGCGATGGCTTCGGCGATGGAGTCGAACACGCCCTGACCCTCATCGCGAATGTGTGTGGAGTACAGTCCGCCATGCGCGGCCGCGGGTTTGGCTAGTTCGGCCAGCTGCTCCGTCGTCACCAGGCTGGACGGCGGCATGAGCAGGGAAGTGGAGAGTCCCAAAGCGCCCTGCTGCATCGCCTTCTCAACTTCGGCTTGCATGAGTTTGACCTCTTCCTCAGTCGCGGGTTTGAGTTCATCGCCCTTGATGAAGGTCCATATTTGGGTTTGGCCAACGTAGGAGGCGATGTTGGGCGTGAGGCCTTTGGCCTCCATGAAGTCG
>CAMPKL010000655.1 GCA_946887065.1 uncultured Bryobacterales bacterium | reverse complement strand
GTATGTCCTGGAGCGCCGCGGAAATGCCCTGCGCGTTGTTGACACGAGCGGCCGCATTCGTACGTTGATCAAACCGGGCGACATTACGCCGGATCTGAACGGGCCGAAGCACCTGTGCCTGGATCGCAACGGCAACGTCATCATCGCCGATGCCGAGAACCATCTGGTGCGGCGCTACGACGTCAAGACGGGCAAGACGACAACAATCGTCGGTACGGGCGTGGCCGTGTTAAGCATCGACGCGGCTGATCCGCTGAAGACGCAGGTCAACCGTCCACATGGCGTCTATGTCAGATCGGACGGCGCATTGTATGTGACTGACAGCTACAACCATCGCATCTTGCGGGTAACGGGCTATTAGCCTTTTGTCGTCCAATGGGTATGATCGTTTGGGAGATTTCATGAAGCGTACCGTTCTGTCCGTTGCCCTAATCACCTTGGCACTATTTGGAATGCTCTGGGCGCAAGACTCGCCCGAGCAAGTTGTTCGCGGAACGAAACAGTTCGGCCAGCGGGTATTGATATCCGGGCTGGAGAACCCTTGGGAAGTGACCTGGGGGCCGGACAATATGCTTTGGGTAACGGAGCGAACCGGCCGGCGCATCAGCCGTATTGATCCCGCCAGCGGAGTGCAGAAAGTTGCCGTCACGATCGATGAGGTTTCCGCGCCGGGCGGACAGGATGGCCTCTTAGGCCTGGCGCTGCACCCGGAATTGTTGACGGGAACCGGCAACGACTACGTTTACGCAGCGTATACCTACGTAGATAGAGCCGAAGGCCCTGATCCCAACGTACCCGACGAAAATAATCCCTACCGTTATCTCTACGGCAAAATCGTGCGGTTCACCTACCACCAAGCCGACGGAACGCTCTCGAACCCGGTTGAGATCATCACGGGTTTGCCGGCCGGCAATGACCACAACGCTGGACGTCTGAAGTTCGGCCCCGATTCGAAGTTGTATTTCACGATTGGGGATCACGGGCACGACCAACTCGGCAACTATTGTTTGCCTATCGAGGCCCAGCGCATCCCGACCCAGGCGGAAGTCGAGTCGGCCGACTACATCGCTTACGTGGGCAAGTCGTTGCGCATTAACCTCGATGGCTCGATCCCGGCTGACAACCCCACGATCGACGGCGTGCGCAGTCACGTCTACACGTACGGCCACCGCAATCCGCAGGGGATTGATTTTGCGCCGGACGGCACGTTGTATTCCGCCGAGCATGGTCCGAAGACGGACGACGAGGTCAATATCTTGAAATCGGGCGGTAATTACGGTTGGCCGCATGTCGCCGGCCTGAAGGACAACAAGGCTTACGAGTATGCGCGTTGGGCCGAGTCGAGCGTGGGATGCACGAGCATCCGCTTCAACGATTTGGAAATTCACCCCTCTGTGCCGCGGGAGCCGGAGTCGGCCTTTACCAAGCCCATGATCGAGCCGCTCGCGACGATGTTTACCGTCGAGACGGGGTACAACTTCGAAGATCCGGCCTGTAAGGGCATCAACTACATTTGTTGGCCGACGACGGGCAACTCTAGCATCGAGTACTACGAGAACAAGGGCGCGGGGATTCCCGGTTGGGACAAGGTCGTGCTGGTCACGACGCTGAAGCGCGGTTCGTTGTACGTGCAGCATCTCTCCGCTGACGGGCAGTCGGCGAAGGGACACATGGAGCGCTACTTCCAGACCGACAACCGTTACCGCGATGTTGAAGTCGGGCCAGACGGCAAGACGATTTACATCGCCACCGATAAAGGCGGGCTGGCGGAAGCGACGGCCGGCGGCACTACGCGCACGATGCATAATTCCGGAGCGATTCTGGTGTTCACGTACGAGGGCGAGGGCGACGGGACCGCGCCCGCGCCAAGGCAAGTGAGCCAGACTCCGGCGCCCGCTCCGGCGGCGGCGCCTGCTCCGGCGAACGTCGGGGGCGCGCCGCCGCAGTATACGGCCGCCCAAGCAGCGACCGGCAAGACCGCCTACGACGCCAACTGCGCGGTCTGCCACGGCAGCACGATGACGAACGGCACATTCGCCACTCCGCTGGCGGGCGAGTACTTCAAAACTCAGTGGACGGACAAGACGGTGGGCGCTTTCTTCAACAAGGCTAAGACGATGCCGCCGGCATCGCCGAATTCGTTGCCCGAGCAAACTTACGCCGATATCGTGGCTTACGTGTTGGAAGTGAACGGCTACGAGGCGAGCGCGACAAAGCTGGACACGGACGCGGCCAAGCTAGAGCAGATGCGCATCCAGTAGGGTCATCCAGCCTGAAAGCTTTGGCCGGTGACGGCGGCGTAGGTCTCCACCTTGATCTTGTCGCTGGTGTAGACCTTGGACGCCAGCGTGGACTGCAGCGTGGTTTGCCAGACATGCGCCGACATTAAGTCCCTGGTGTTGGTCAGCATCGACTGGAATAGCGGACTGCGATCGTAGGCCTCTGCGTCTTCCGCGGAATCCCAAATTGTGACCGAGATCAATTGGTGTTGCGCTTCAACGTTGCCGACCAAGAAGGCGTTACGGCAGCCCTGGACCTGACGCAGCGCGGGAATGGCCGTTTCGACGTAGTGGAGCTTAAAACCTTCCAGGCCGGCTTCGCTGGCGCGCACGCGCACTAGGCGTAAGTGCATGTCCGCAGCCCGATTCTGGCGCAGGGCGGCCTCGTCCATGACTGCGAAGACGCGGTAGGCGCTTGCCTCCGGCGCCTCGATGACGGGCTTGTACTCCAGAGTCAGGTCGTCTGAGAGCTGCAGCTGCCACTCGTCGGACTCCGCCAAAAAAAGCGATCGGGCCTTCTCCGAAAATGCCGCAGGGCGGCCGCTGTCTTCATAGGCCTTGATGGCGTCGGCGGTTTCCCATAAGGTGAGAG
>CAMPKL010000654.1 GCA_946887065.1 uncultured Bryobacterales bacterium | reverse complement strand
GTACTCTCGGTAAACACCAAACCGGCCGTCCTCACTTCGCCCGCGTGCTGATCGGCAAAGGTTACTGTCCGGATTTTCGCAGCGCCTTCGAAATGTTTCTGGACGAACGGGCGCCGGGCTTTGTCCCCCGCGAAGAATTGTCGCTCGCCACAGTCCTCAAGTGGATTCGCGAGAGCGGCGGCATCTCCTCTTGGGCGCACCCGGCGCGCTTCATCCGCGCCTCGGGAGAGGAGCCTGAATCGTTGTTTCATGAAATCGCCGCTCACGGCATGCTAGCCATCGAGTGCTACCACCGCGACCACGTACCGGTCGAATGCGAATCCTACCGCGCCGCCGCGCAAAAGCTTGGCCTCGGCGTCACAGGCGGCAGCGATTTCCACGGCCCCACGCTCGGCGGCGTTCCCTTGGGCGGAATGGGCATCCCCGACATGCTGCTCGACAACCTCAAGGCCTATAGCCGCAAGGTCTACTCCGCCTAGCCATGCCGCAGAACGTCCGCATGCCCGGCGAGTGGGAGCCGCACGCAGCCACCTGGCTGGCCTGGCCTCACAACCCGAAGGATTGGCCCGGCAAGTTCGCCGTCATGCACTGGGTCTATGTCGAGATCGTTCGCCATCTTGCCACCGGCGAGCGCGTCGAGATCCTCGTCCAAGATGCTGCCCTGCAACGCCGAATCGAGAAGATGCTCGCCGACGCCCACGTCGACCTCAACCAAGTCCGTCTACACCTGTGCGAAACCGACCGCTCCTGGACCCGCGACTCCGGCCCCACCTTCGTGGAGCGCAACGGCAAACCCGAAGCCGTCTGCTGGCAATTCAACGCCTGGGCCAAGTACAACAACTGGAAGCGCGACGCTAACGTCGCCCAGCACATAGCCGGCGTCGCTGGCTGCCCCGCCGTTGAGGCGACCTGGAAAGGCCGTCGCGTGGTCCTTGAAGGCGGCGCCATCGACTCCAACGGCGCCAGCTGCCTGCTCACCACCGAAGAGTGCCTGCTCAGCGACGTCCAGCAACGCAACCCAGGCTTCACCCGCGACGACTACGAAGCGCTCTTCCGCGAGTACCTCGGCATCGAAAAAGTACTCTGGCTGGCCCACGGCATCGTCGGCGACGACACCCACGGACACGTCGACGACCTAGCCCGCTTCGTCGGCCCCAAGACCATCGCCACAGTCGTCGAGACCAACCGCAAGGACCCCAACTTCCCCATTCTCAAAGCCAACCGCCAACGCCTCTCCGAACTACGCAACCAGCACGGCAAACCCTTCGACATCGTCGAGCTGCCCATGCCCCGCCCGCTCCTCTTCCGCGGCGTCCGCCTACCCGCCAGCTACGCCAACTTCTACATCGGCAACGCGGCCGTTTTGGTCCCCATCTTCAATGACCCCAACGACCGCCACGCCCTCAACGCCTTAGCCGCCGCCTTCCCCAAACGCGACATCATCGCCATCCCCGCCGTCGACTACGTCTGGGGCTTCGGCACACTGCATTGCTCCACCCAGCAGCAGTGGCGTTGAGTAGACTGTCCTAGTGGCGCTCAAGTCCCTAAGCGTAGCCGGCTATCGCTCGATTCGCGATTTGACGGTGCCGCTAGGACCCGTGAACATCATCACCGGCGCAAACGGTACCGGCAAGTCGAACCTCTATCAGTCACTCGTGCTCGTTTCGCAGGCCGCTTCAGGCCGTTTCGCCCGTGCCATAGCCGAAGAGGGCGGCATGCCTAGCATCTTGTGGGCCGGCGGAGAACGGCACCGCTCAACTCGCAAGAAGCCGCCGAAGCGCTGCCGCCTGAGCATTGAGACGGACGACTTCGCCTTCGGATTCTCGGCCGGGCTGCCGAAGCCAGGCGCTTTGGCGACGATGTTCACGCACGACCCGGAGGTCAAGGACGAGAGGATCTCATTGTCCATCGCAGGGCGCCGCGTCGTGGTCATGGAGCGCACAGGTCCCTCCGCGTGGCTCAGAAACAACGACGGAGCCATGGAAACATATCCGTTGGGCATCGCCCCGGACGAGTCAGTCTTGTCGCAGGTCGTCGAACCCCATCGATATCCAGAGGTCAGCATGGCTCGCCAAGCGATCCTGCGCTGGCGCTTCTATCACCAGTTTCGTACCGACCCTTCTTCTCCCATGCGAACGCCGCAGTTCGGCATGCGCACGAATGTCCTCAGCAAGGATGGCCTGGATTTAGCTGCAGCGTTAGAGACGATTCGCGAGGTCGGCCACGTAGAGCTCCTAGACGAGACCATAGCGCGCGCCTTTCACGGAGCCTCCATAGAAATCGGAGCATCGGGCGCGATGTTTGACCTTTCCTTGCGCGTTCCGGGACTCCTCCGAGCGTTGAGCGTGCGCGAGTTGTCTGATGGCCAACTACGGTTTTTGTGCCTAACGGCAGCGCTGCTGAGTCCGCGTCCGCCCGATTTGATCGCACTCAACGAACCCGAAACGAGCCTGCATCCTGACCTATACCAGCCGCTAGCGGGGCTAATCGCCGAAGCCTCCGCTACGTCTCAAATCTGGGTGACAACCCATGCCCAACCGCTCGCCGATGCTATTTCAAGTAGCGCCCGCGTCGATCCGATCAAACTCGAACTCATCGAGGGTGAAACCCGTATCGCCGGTGATCCCAACTCACCCCGCCGGCCTCACCAATGGCTTCACTTCACCGATGATGGCGATGATACGGACTAACCCTCAACCGGCTGCGAAGTCACCTCATCCGTAGCCCCATACTGCTCCTGCAGCGCCCGCAACTGCGTCGTCAGATCCGCAATCAACTCAGCATTAGCCGGGTCCGAGTAAACGTTCCTCAACTCGTGCGGATCTTCCGCCAAGTCAAACAACTCCCAGTAGTCGCCTTCCTTGTAGTACTCAAT
>CAMPKL010000653.1 GCA_946887065.1 uncultured Bryobacterales bacterium | reverse complement strand
GGGTTATTGAGCTGGGAGAATTCCTCGAAGATTCTCTCTTGATCCGCCGGGGCGATGCCAAAGCCGGTGTCGGCGACCGAAAAGGTGACGGTTCGTTCCACTTCATTCCAGATTGCCGCGACTCGAACTTCGCCGCGCTCGGTAAACTTGAGCGCATTGGCGATAAAATTTCGAAGAATCTGGGATACCTTGCTCTCATCCGTGTACAAGTCTGGCATCTCTCGCGGCTCGTCAAATAAGAGATGAACGGATTCGCCGGCGAGCAGCGGACGCAACATTCCACGTAATGCGCTGAAGAGATTCGTCACGGCAAATTCAACCGGACGGACTTCGATCTTGCCGGCTTCGATCTTGGCCAGATCGAGCAAGTCATTCACTAACTCCAACAACGTTTCAGCGCCTTTGCGGATAAAGCCGACTTGGACTTCCTGCTCTCCGGTCAGTTCGCCGTCGGCTCGTTCCAACAACAAATACGACAGCGCAAGAATAGAATTCAAAGGCGTGCGAAATTCGTGGCTCATGTTGGACAAAAAACTGGTTTTCATTTCGTCCGCGCGGCGCAGATAGTTGGCCTTTTCATCCAGCTCGGCGTAGAGCGCTACGACGCCGCGGTTAGTGTCTTCGAGCTCCTGATTAACCCGCGCAAGTTCTTCCTGGCGCTCGCGGGACTCCGCCAAGGCGCGCAGCAATTCTTGGTTCTGTTGCCTTACCTCGTCGAACGGACTCTCAGGCCGCTGTGCCGCGAGCGTGTGCGCTATTTCGGCCAAGCGACTGGCCGCGACGTAGGGAGTGCGGCGCGGTAGTATTTTTTTAAGAACGATGTCGGTGCCCCGCTTGGGCCCGGTATCGATCTCCCATTGATCGACCAGTCGCCGGGCGCCGATAATGCCGAGTCCCATGCCGGTGTGGGAATGATAACGCCCCTCGAGTATCTCCTTGAGATTTGCAATACCCGGGCCGTCATCCTTGATGCGGACAAGAAGAATCTGCGGCGCGCTGGCGCCCTCGATGGAAAATTCCACCTTGCCGCCCCCGCCATAGCCGAAGGCGTTGCGGGCCAATTCCGAAACCGCCGTGGCCAGGCGAGTTTGATCCTGCAAATCGAAGCCCAAGGACTGGGCGATCTGACGCGCCCGCTGTCGCGCTAAGACGACATCCTGCTCGTAACGGATCGCGACAGTCATTATGCTTGTGGGCATGGCGGAAGCCTAATCGCCTTATAACTCATGATCGTCGCTTTCTTTGGCCGCCAATACGGTCGTGTCGTCTCGCCCGCGCGAGAAATCGCGATACAACACCCCGGCGATAAGACCGGGATGGCGCTGTATCAACGCCGGGTAGGTCAGAAGGTCCCAACGCGTGGTCAAGCCGTCGGAGTGCATGACCAAGAGCGAATCCCGGCTCCATGGATAGGTAAATTCCGCGATTTTTCGCGCCTCCTGCCCGACGATGCCGTTATGAGACACCAGATGGCGTACCCCGGTGTTGTTTACAATCGTCGCGGAAATATTTCCCACGCCGCAAAAACGGACCGATTGCCCAAGCCGATCTATCTCTCCCACGGCGAGGGCGGCGCCGCGCGTGCTGCGGAGCACGCCATGCGCGCGCTCGACGATCTCTGCTGGGGCTTTGTCGCTATATTCTCTTGCCGTGGAAAGCGCCGCTTGCGCCGCTAGCGCTGCCTCGGGGCCGTGCCCGAGCCCATCGGCGAGCACGCAAATCGTTTTATCCACGGGACGCTCGACTCCCCAGCCGTCGCCCGATACTTCTTGACCAGGCATCGGCAAACAAACGACGCCAAATTCGGTTCCGAGGTTTGGCCGGGGCTTCGCCTGTCCCGACCAGAACTGTGCGAGAACCGCGGTCCCTTTACCAGGGACCGAGTGGATGTCGAAGTGCGACGTCAGCCGCTTCACCGCTCCTAAGCCGGTTCCTGGACTTCCAGCGGTCGAATAGCCATCGCGCATGGATTGCGCGAGATCGGCTATACCCGGTCCTTGATCAAGCGACATCAGTTCGATGCCGAGGTCTTTCCCGCGGTGCAGCAGCCGCATGATGATCCGGCCGTGCTTGGCATGCTTCAAAAGGTTGCTGGATAGTTCGGTGGCGACCAATGCCACATTCGCTGTTTCTACTTCGGAAAAATCCGCTTTCTCCGCGCCACGGCTGCCGATCCGCCGCGCTTCGGCGATGTCGCAGGGATTGCTGATCTCTACTAAATGTTGTGCGCCCCAGGGCGCGCTCATGTGTTCCGCCATCGAGTGATCATCACCTTCGTGCCATGACCCGGGGCCGATTCGATCTCGAATTCATTGGCCAGCCGCTTCGCGCCGCCAAGCCCCAAGCCCATTCCGTTGCCGGTGGTAAAGCCGTCCTTCAGCGCTTGCTCCAAATCCGCGATTCCCGGACCTTCATCGAAAAAGGTAAGTTTCAGACCTCGCCGCGTGTCGTTATTGAGCGCTTGGAGCCGGACATTGCCGCCTAAGCCATGCTCGAGCGTGTTACGCGCAAGCTCGCTCGCGGCGGTGACCAGTTTAGTTTGTTCGACCAGACTGAACCCCAAAGATACGGCCCACTCGCGGACGGTCTGCCTAACTCTCACGATGTCACCCGAGACGTTGATGGAGGCGGTCTCATCTTTCAGTATGGCGACCAAGAAGCTCCTTCCCGTTCATCGAGGCGTGTAACACAACCATGCCTTTCTCTACATTCAAAGCCGTGCGCACCCCGGGCAGCGACATGCCCAATTCCACCAAGGTAATCGCTACGGCCGGCTTCATCCCGACAAGAACAGTCTCGGCATCGAGCATCCGGGCCATGGCGGCGATATTGCCGATCATGCGGCCGATGAACGAGTCGACGATCTCCAGCGATGA
>CAMPKL010000652.1 GCA_946887065.1 uncultured Bryobacterales bacterium | reverse complement strand
GCCAAATCACCAACACCCTCAACGACGGCCGCACCTTCCAGTTCACGCTCAGCCTGGCGTTCTAGCTCCAACCCCTCCGCAAAGACTGAGGCGCGGCCCTCCAAGAGAAGCCGCAGGGCGTCCAAAACCCGGTCGATGTCATCCGGGTGAATTCTGCTGCTCCATTCCTCCTCGCGATCGCTAACTGCGTCGTCGGACAAACCGCGCAGTTGCTTCCACCGCGGCGAGTAAATGACGCGTTCGTTGAGCACATCCCAGTCCCAGATCGCCGCCTCGGCTCCGGCGACGACCAACTCGTACCGCTCTTGGCTCTCCCGCAGCGCCTGATCGGCACGTTTACGCTCGGTTATGTCCACAATCGCGCTGAGAACCCACGTTCCTTCCTCCGTGTCGATCGGGTTCAGTCCGATCTCGATGGGAAATTCGGTTCCATCCTTGCGCAGCCCGTAAAGATCGCGCCCTGCGCCCATCGGGCGTGCTCGGGGTTCGGAGAAGAAACCGCGGCGCTGGCCTGGGTGGCGGTCGCGGAAACGCTGCGGCACCAGCAGGTCAATCGGTTGTCCCATCAGCTCTTCGCGCCGGTAACCAAACAGCTTCTCGGTTTGACGGTTCGCCAGGACGATCTTGCCCCCCTGGGTGACCATGATCATGGCGCTGGGAGCTGACTCGACAGCCTGTTGAAACCTCTGCTCCGCGCGTTTGCGCTCCGTGACGTCTCGGGCGATCACGGAGGCTCCGACGAGTTCGCCGTCCTCATCCCGGAGCGGCGAGAACGTCAGCGAGACACTGATTATCACGCCGTCTTTGCGCCGGCGAGTTGTTTCATATTGGCCTATAGCTTCGCCCTTTCTAAGCCGCTCCATCAGGGCCGGCAGTTCGTCGCTTTGGCCAGCCTGCAAAACCGCCGCAATATTTCGGCCGACGACTTCGGCTGCGGCATAGCCATACATCTTCTCCGCGCCCGAATTCCAGCTCGTTATGACGCCATCAAGAGTCTTGCTGATGATCGCGTCCCCGGAAGTCTCAACAATCTTCGCCAGCCGTAACCGCTCTTTTTGGACTCGCTTAAGTTCTGTGATGTCGTTGTGGACCTCGAGTACCGTCGCCGGTCCGCTTTGGCCCTCACCGTGTATAAGCTGGAGGCTCGCCACCGCAATTTCCTGACCCGCCCGCGTTCTCTGCCTCAGTTCTCCCTGCCAACTGCCTTCGCGCGTGAGTTTGGCGCGGATCCGCTTGAGCGGCTCGGGAAAACGCGTGTGCAATAGCTCGTGCGAGATCCGTCCAACCGCTTCAGACGGCGAGAAGCCATAGAGATGCTCCGCTCCGGAATTCCAACGGATGATCCTGCCGTGCGAATCGCACACGATCAGGGGCGCCAAGTCGATCACTCGCGCCTGTTGCCGGAGAGTCTCATTTTGATCCTCTAAGGTCCGTTCATGTCGCTTGCGGTGCGCCACTTCAGCAGCCACTGCCAGCAGCATGGCTGACATGACTCCCATATAGACCTGAAACTCCAGGAGCACGCGCTCAATGGGGAGTCCTCCGGCGGTCATACCCTGATTTAAGATTCCCCATATTCCGATCACTGAGATCGGGAGCATGATGATGGCCACTTCGCGCTGGCCAAAGCGGAATGCCGCCCAAAGCAGCGGCGGGATGCACAGGAAGGCCAGTCCCATGCGCGGTTCCGGCGGCAGAACACGCGTGAACGCCATCAACGGCAGCACGAAAGCGGCTATCAACAAGGCCGCGGCTTCGAGGAGCCGAGTGCGGCCCCATCGCCGGCCATGGTCCCTAGCAGACAGAAATATTAGGGGCGTAAAAATAATCGCGCCCGCCATATCGCCGATCCACCAGTGGCGCCAGATAAGGGCGTTCCACTCGGCCAAGCCCGCCAAAGACAGAGCCGCTGTGCCGCATGTAGCGCTTACCAGCGTGCTGACCATCACGGCGCCGATGAAAGCGAAAACGCGCGGCGCACGATCGAATGGGCCGTCCGCGGAAACAAAACGCCGCACCAAATACGTCCCCAGCACCGCTTCAAGCGTATTGCCGACGGCAATCCCCGCTGCCGCCGACATTCGAGCGGCGCCGGGATCGCCGGTCGTCACGTTCACCAGGAAGGCGCCGAGCAGAACGCCCGGCCAGAGTCGATAGCCCCCCAATAGCAGAGCCGCGAGGGCGATGCCCGTCGGCGGCCAAACAGCCGACGCCTGCGGATGCACCAGCGCCAGGTCCAAGCTGAGCTTGCCGGCAAGGAAGTAGGCGGTCGCGAGGCCTAGGATCGGGAGGACAGGCGCAAACAGGCGAGAAGAAGGGGTCTCCGCGGTCATAGGTTCCCGAACTTTTCAGCCAAGATTTCCACGGCGGCGGCCGAAGTACGTGCGAAGTATACACCCTGGGCGGGGCTGCTTTGGAAAGCAAAGGGGACCTGAACACGGTCATATTGAGGTTGCTGTATCGGTCGCGTCAGCGAGAAGCCGCGCCTCGCAAATGACTTGAAGGGCGCGCCTCGCCGGTCGCCGGCAGGGCCGAAGCCTGCTTGGAGACGCGGTGTCCAGTGGTCTTTTCTGGGTCCCGAGGACGCGCGCGGGCGTCTCCCGCCGACCCGGGGATTACCAGCGTCACTGCCGGCACGGTCACGACAAGGGGATATCCGTATTCAGGAACTCCGTCGCCGTGTTCCGGACGCAATGAGAATTAGCGTCTTTTCGAGCTGATTTTCGCCAAGCGGGAAAGTCCTCGACAGCCGATCACATGAATATTGGGCGGCCGAAGAAAGCTACGCGCCGACAGCTTATCCAAGGGGCTGAAGAGTCCACGGCGTTTAGCAGAACGCTAGACTGAAACCGTCATGCTGGACGCGACCAAGATCGAG
>CAMPKL010000651.1 GCA_946887065.1 uncultured Bryobacterales bacterium | reverse complement strand
GCTGTGTCGATCGCGAACTCGAACGGCCGATTGGGTTCGGAAAGTTGCTCCGCCCCGGCTTTGCAGGCGTTCTCGAAGCTCAAACGGCCTTTTTGCCGGTTTCTCCCTTCGGGCACGGTCTCGGGAATGGACTCGCTGCGGGCGAAGCCGGTGCACTCGATCGCGATCCAATCTCCTCGCTCGACCAGGTCTTTGAGTCTGTCCCCGTCGGTCAGCAGGCCCTCGGTTACCCACGCGCCGTCGCCATCGTCTTCGTCGCGGCGCGCCATATCGTCAGCGTCACGCCGGTCCCGAGTCAGCGAGACCGCGACAAAGGCATGGCCGCGTACCACGACCACTAACGGCAGCAGCTCGTTGCCGAGACAAACGCCCGCCAAGAGCACGGCAAGAGCCAGGCAAGTTGCATCCCCGGCGCCTTCCAACAAGAGCTCCGTATCGCGAATGCGTTGTTGCTCGCTTTCGGGATCATACTCCTCGCGCGCGTAACGAAGATCCTTGGCGGCTAACGCATCGTAAATGAGCGAGAGCAGCTCGAGCCGGCCATTCGGACGCGCCAAAACGTCGTCGCGCGACTGTGCGAGCTTGAGCCGCGCCGCCAGCTGAGGCAATACGTAGCTCGCGAGCATTTTCTCGTTGGTTTTCGGCCAGGCAGGCCAAGCCATAGTATTCTCCTACATCGCTCCCGCAATCTCGAACACCTCATGTACGGCGGTGGGGGCGTTGGGCCCGCCCCTTGTTCCTCTTACGGCTACCCGATACTGTCCGGGCTCGAGTCCTTCCACCACCAGCTCGTAACCCTGGGTCGTTGCCCGAAACGGGCGGTCGAACTTACTCCCGCCCTTGCCTGATTGACGGAAGGTGGCGACCAGTCCTCCGGACGGTGCCGCTGGACCGGAGATCTGTGCGCGAAGCACCACCGGCTGGTCGCTTTCGTAGAGATCTTCAACCCCAAGCCCGATTGCAGGACGTTCCTGAGCCGGCTTCGGCAATCGGGCGCCGCGCACCGCCGGCTTATCGGGATCGACCTGCAGTTGTTGGATGTGTGCCCGGAGGTTGTCGAGAATATACTGATTGTTTTGCAGGGAGCCGTGAATTTCGACGAAATAGACCGCGGCCGGATGATTGCCAAGCTCAAGCGGGGTCGCCGAGATCCGCGGCACTGTGCCGTCGCCGCCTTGCTGTAACTCATCGACAATCGCCGGGCGGTTCGATTCGAAGAAGAGCTTGTCACCCTTGGCGAATGCCGATTGCAGAGTGGGTTGCTGAATGCCCACGACCGGCATAATCGAATAGCCATTCTTCAAATACTCGGCTGACTCCCGGTGTTTGTCGACTGCATCCTCGATTTCCCTGTGAAATTTCAGCGCATCGGCAGCCCGCTCCGGCACGATTGCCTTTGGCAAGCCTTTGCTTTCCGCCACGCGCTGCCACGTGTCATTCATTTTGATCGCCGGATAGATCGGCATCAATTCGTATATGGAGGGCATCGATCGCATGATGTCGGTGAAATCGATGCCGGCCATTTTGTAACCGTTGGCAACGTAGTTCACCGCATTCATCGAGCCGCGATAGGGCGTGCCGAATGTGATCAGCGCGCGGCAATCGCGCCAGCCTTCGAGCACTTCCAGATAGTAGCGCGACACCAGCCCGCCCATGCTGTGCGCGAGGAGGATAACCCTGGCGTCTTTCCAATGACTCCATTGCCGCCAGCGATGCAACTGTTGCTCGAGGAATTTTTGCAGCGCGCGCGCCGAGTCGCGGTTGCTGTGGCGCCAGTCATAGGGAAACTCGAAAAAATTCTGGTCCTCGCGCGGGGCGTCGGCGCTGCCGGATGTCACTTCGAAGTTATCGGTGATGAGCCGCGCCATGGTATCGTAGCCGTCGATCTTCCAGAGACCAAAAACGCCGTGAAAATCGTAGATCAGGCGCGTCGCGCGAATCCCGTCATCGGGCAGAGTCTCGCCGGGTTTGTGCTCGGGTAGCTTGAGCGCTTCAAGCCGGCTCTTCCGGTCGCGCAGCGCAGCCCAGAGCGATTGGCCGGAAACAGCCCAGAGATCTTCGTTATCCTTTTGCAGGACACTCCCGGTAATTCCCGGAAGCAAAACCACCAGATCGCGCATCTTATCCTTAGCCATAGTTGCACCTCTTGGCTCGCGGAGACGGCTTAACGTTATCGGCAAATGAAGTCGTCAGAGACCCTGCGCAAAGTACTATCTCTAAAATAACGGCGTCAAGAAATATTTCGCCGATTGGAGTACCTCCCGCAGCGCACGACAATTTGACTACGATTGGCGCTAGATGGACGCGCAGTTGGAATTGAATGCCGCGGGGCAGATGACCTGACCGGCTCCCGAGCGGAACATCGCGGATGTCTGGATGCTAACATCCGGGTCGATTGATGATTCTTAACGATTGGAACGGACCCCGGCTTGTTCCGGGGATGGAACACGTGGAACGAATGGAACGCGCCCGTGAATTTAGACGGCTTGAACAGACCCCGGACTCGATCCGGGGGGGTGAACCCTTCGATGAACTCAGGGCAGGCTGGCTTGAACGATTTGAACGCCTAGTTAAAAGACCTCTTTCGCCCGCGCCGCGATCGCGCCTATCTTCGCATGGCATTCTTCAATGGCTTCGTTCAGGAATTGCTCAAGTTCCGCGTCGAGGAAGTATTCAGGAATCGTGGTCTTGTCCTTCGGCAACGCGGCATAAATCTTACCCATCCATACAGCTTTCACCATGTCCTGAGCGTTTTGCAGAATTTGATTTCTGGCGTTACCGCCGGTCCCGGCAAGGATATCTTCGAACGCGGCGGCAACTCTGGGTTCGATCAGTTTTTCGACATCAGATTTCATTGCTACTCCATGCAACGTCACGTCGAC
>CAMPKL010000650.1 GCA_946887065.1 uncultured Bryobacterales bacterium | reverse complement strand
CCGAGAACGATTCTTTTCCCGCCTGGCGACGCCATGCGTTGAGCCTCAGTTACCCCGCGTCAGGAGCTTCCTGATTGGGCTGATCCATCATCAGGACGTAATTGTTGGTTTCGTCCTCGGCCAGGATTTCGACGGGTACGGTTCCCAAACGAACTTCCTCCATGCCGATGCGCGTCGGCTTGCGGGAGTCGACGGCGATCGTGGGACGGGCGCCGCCTTGCAACTGACGGGCGCGCTTAGCCGAAGCCAAGATGAAGCGGTAGACGCTCTGCTGCTCGTCGTTGGGCAGGAAAAACGCCATGTCGGGCGGTTTCTCTTCGCCCTGTTGCGATTCGATTTCTTCTACTACTGGCTTGGCTTTTTTGGTGCTCATCGCTTCACTTCCGCCGCAAAACTTTCCACGATCTTCTTCACTTGATCCCGAGCCCGCTCGGTTCGACAACGCTCGGCGAGGATGATGCCCCGGAGCCGTTCGAACGATGCGTCAAGGTTGTCGTTGATCAAGAGGTAGTCGTATTTACCGTACTCTTCGATTTCGTTGGAAGCCGCTTCTAGCCTGCGCTGGATCACTTCGTCGGAATCGGAAGAGCGATTCCTGAGCCGCGATTCCAAGACCTGCCGTGATGGGGGCAGGATGAAAATCGAGACGGCCTGGTTTAGCCGCTGCTTTAATTGTGCGGCGCCTTGCACGTCAATGTCCAGGATGAGGTCTTTGCCTGCGTCCTCGGCCTTGCGCAAAATGGCGCGCGAAGTGCCGTAGTAATTGCCGAAAACCTCGGCCGATTCGAGCAGTTCATCGGCCGCGCGGAGGCGCTCGAACTCTTCGACGGAGATGAAATAGTAGTGTTCGCCTTCGACTTCGCCGTCGCGGGGGGCGCGGGTGGTGAAAGAGACGGAAAACTGCAGGCGGCTCTCCCCGCGAGACAAATCGTTTTCCATCAGCCGCTTGACCAAGGTGGACTTACCCGAGCCGGAGGGCGCTGAGATGATGAAGACGGTCGACATCGATCTTGAATTATTCCAGATTCTGCGCCTGTTCGCGGATCTTCTCGATTTCCGCCTTCAGTCTGAGGCCGGCTTCGGTGATGGGTAAGCCCGCTTCGCCGAGAGGCGTGGATTTCGAGACGAGGGTATTGGCCTCGCGGTTCATTTCCTGCGCGAGAAAATCGATGTTCTTGCCGGTTTCGCCGCCCTTGTCGAGGATGTCGAGGAGGCGTTCGGAGTGACCGGTTAGGCGTTGGAGCTCTTCGCTGACATCGGTGCGGTCGGCTAGAACGGCGGCTTCTTGCAGGATGCGTTGAGGGTCGATGGGAATCTCGCCGAGCAGTTGCGAGAGGCGCTTTTCGAGGCGTTCTTGGAACTGCGGGATCATCGCGGCGGCGGCGGCTTTGAGGCTTTCGGTTTCTTTGGCGATGACCTCGGTTCGCTCACGGACGTCAGCGGCGATGCCGGCGCCTTCGTTGGCGCGCTCGTCGTTGAGCACAGTGAAAGCTTGTATCAGCGTCTGTTCCAGAAGAGCTTCGATCTCTTCGCGGCGATCCTCGGGCCATTTCTGATCGGCATGGCCGAGAATGCCGGGAATCCGCAGCAGCGCCATCAGGTCGGGCTCCTGGGAAAGGCGGTGGGCGTCGGAGAGTTCCGTGTGGGCGCGAAGGTAGGCGTCGGCTAACTCGCGGTTGAGTTCGAAGGACGAGTCGCGGTTGGATTCCAAGCTGATGGAGATCTGCGCGGAGCCGCGCTTGAGGTGCTCCTTGGCGATGCGCCGGATCAGCGGGTCGAGGGCTTCAAACTCGGTGGGAGTGCGGATCTTCAGATCGAGGAAGCGGTGGTTGACGGTGCGGATCGAGACTTCGATGGCGGGTTCCGTCTCAGAGACGACCCGGGCGAAACCGGTCATGGAGTAGAGCATTGTTCGGGGGGTACAGGCTCAGTTCAGCCTGTCCACGGATTGTAGCTCGAATGTGCAAGGGTGGACGGCGAGGCGAGGAGTGCCGCGACGGCAACGGCGAAGCATTAGTAAAGGGCGCTGACCTCTTCCCCCTTTCCCCTGCAGGCTGCGCAGGCCGCTACGCCTAACGGATGAACCCGGCTGGCGGCGTCCTCCCAGGGAGCGTTCTTTCTCGCAGAGCCTCGTCGAAGTAGTACAAGCCATAGCCGGCGTAGCGCCGGACGACGAGGTTCGGGTGGTCGAGATAGGGACCCAGCGCCCGCAGCGCATGCTCGTCTCGCCGGGCCAGTACTGCCGGCAGGTAGGCTCCGACGATCTCCGAAACGGACGCGGGCGGGTCCGCGATCAGTTCCTCGAACCAAGTGCGCCGCTGCTCTTGTGTGGAAGGCCGCAGTTGGAAATTAATCCAATCTGATTCCCGGCGCACCTCCACTCCTGCCCGTCCAGGCGCAGAGCGCAGCTCCAGGTAGCGCACTTGGTAGCTGCCTGGGCGATCGAGGGCATAGAGCAGGTGCAAGGGCAGTCGATCGAGCAGCCGGTCCGGCGGCTCCGCAGGGAGTCCGACGCTCATACCGTCCCCGTTCGGCCCCAGCATCGGTAGCGGCAGCGGCGCCAGAGTCTCCCCCTCGTGGCGCGCCTCCAGCCAAACCGACCCCATGTCCCAGGGCTCTGTGTGGAAGGGATAACGGAGGCGGCCGTGTCCCCAAGGCAGCTCTACTCGCAGCCATACCGGCATTCCCGCATACGCCGGACCGTCGAGACTCAGTCGAGGCCCCGCGAAGCCGAACCGGACGCTCGCTGTCGCGCTGGCGACGCCGCCCCGGACAACACGGACATCCACGTCCTCGTCTTCCCAGGGATGATCGGGCGTCACCAAATTGATCTGACCCGAACTCACGTAGATAAGGGGAGCAGGCGATCCGCCGAACAACACACGTACAC
>CAMPKL010000649.1 GCA_946887065.1 uncultured Bryobacterales bacterium | reverse complement strand
GGAGAACTCACTAATACCGATTCGGTGCAGATTCTGCTCGACACCTTCGGCGACCGGCAGCTGGCCGTGATATTTGGCACAACGCCTACCGGCATCGAGTTTGACGCCCAGGTTTCAAAAGCCGGGCAAAGCCGCGGCGGCGGCGGTCCGCCCCGCTCCGGAGGCGGCGGAGGAGGCGGCGGCGCGCAACAAGGCGGCGCCGCGTCCATGAACCTCAATTGGGATGCCGTCTGGACGGTCCAATCTCAGATCACGCAACGCGGCTGGGAGAGCGAGATGGAGATCCCGTTCAGCACACTGCGCTACAAGCCTGGCCCCGATCTGACCTGGGGCCTGAACATCGTCCGCAACATCCGCCGGCGCAATGAAGACGCCTACTGGTCGCCTATCTCGCGAGCGTTCACCCTGAGTCAGCTTGAGTTGGCCGGATCCCTGTCCGGGATCGAGGCGGATATGCGCCGCGACCTCAAGCTGTTGCCCTACGTGGTCGGCGGCGTGAACCAGGACTTCCGCGAGGGCGAGCCGACCGATCACGATTTCGACGCCGGTCTCGACCTGAAATATACGTTGACGCCTACCCTGACGCTCGACGCGACCGTGAACACCGACTTTGCGCAGGTCGAGGTCGACGACGAGCAGATCAACCTTACCCGCTTCTCCCTTTTCTTCCCCGAGAAGCGCCCGTTCTTTTTGGAGAACTCGGGCATTTTCGAGTTCGGCACTCCGCGTGAAGCGGAACTGTTCTTCTCACGGCGCATCGGACTGGACGAGGAGCGAAACGCCGTGCCCATTGACGTCGGGGTGCGCCTCAGCGGCAAGATCGGCGCCTACCAAGTCGGCGTGCTCGATATGCAGACGCGCCAAGTCGACGATCGGGCTCCCAGCAACAACTATGCCGTCGCCCGCGTCAGCCGTGAATTGCCCAATCGTTCATCGATCGGCGTTATCGCCGTTAACCGCGAGGCGACGAGTTCCATCGCCGGTTTTCCCAATCAGCAAGACAACAACCGCTCCTTCGGCGCGGACGCGAACTTCGGCATCGGCGCTTTCGGGAATCTGTTCAACTACTACGCTAAGACCAAAACCCCCGGACTGCACGGCAGCGATCACGCCGGAGCCACTAGCTTCGCCTACGACGACGCAGTCAACGAAATCAACGGGGGCTATCTGGAAGTCGGCCGCAACTTCAATCCGGAGGTGGGCTTCGTACGGCGCGTGGGATTCCGCAAGCCGAACTTCGGCTATCGCCGGCGGTTCTACCCGGCAAATAGCTGGATCCGCAGCTACGAGCCGCACATGTCCCTGAACCAGTGGTACACAATCGAGTCCAACGACAAGGAGTCAGAATTTCAGCATTATCACTTCAACGGGCGCATGCAGGACGGAGGCCAGTTCGGTATTGCTTTCAACAGCAGCTTCGAACGGCTCGACCGGCCGTTTGAAGTGAACCCGGGGATATTCATTCCCAGTGGCGGCTATCGCTTCAACGAAGTCGCTCTCGACTACATGTCCGACCCCAGCAAGGTGCTGTTCTACCAACTCGACTTCGCCAAGGGACAGTTTTACGACGGCGACCTGCTGAACTACGGCGTGCAGGCCGGCTTCCGCCCAAGCGCAAAGCTTTCTTGGATCGGCAGCTACGAGAAGAACAGAATCAAACTGCCCTACGGCGACTTTGACACCGATCTGGTGGGCCTACGCTTCAATTGGTCGTTTACGCCCAAGAGCTACTTGCAGGCTTTCAGCCAATACAATAGCGTGAGCCGCCAAATTGGCCACAACATCCGGTTTGCCTTGTTGTCGACGTCCAGTACGGGACTATTCGTCGTCTATAACACCGCCCAGTCGTCGTATATTTTCAATGATCCCCACGGCGTCGACCGCCGCCAGATCTCGCAGGCGTTGATTATCAAGTTCAACCACCTGCTCGACTTCTAACGATCTGTTTACTCCGCACGCGCCGCCCCGGGTGGCTGAATCGTCGGCGACCCGAGCCCTGCCGCGTGAGCGGCGGGTCTTTCTTCCTCCCCTGAGGTCTTGCCCTCGGGACTTTCGCCGCCGACTCCTAAGACTCACCTCGGTCGAGTCTCGGCACCGCCGCGTATCCCTTTGACAATGCAAGGCTAGGGGCCTAAACTTCTCGTAGCCGAGAAGCCCTATGCGTCGTCACCTAGTCGCGCTGCTGACATCCTTCCTTTGCCTGCTCGCCGCGCCTCTTGGCGCCCAAGACAAAGTCTCTTACTCGGGCCAAATCAAGCCGCTGCTTGAGGGCAAATGCCTGGCCTGCCACGGCGGCGCGCAGCAGCTTTCCGGGCTGGACTTGCGCACGGCCGCCGGCATGCAAAAAGGCGGCCTGCACGGCCCCGCCGTCGTTCCCGGCGACCCCGAGAAGAGCTTGCTCTATCGTCACGTCGCCGGTTTGGCGCAGCCCGCAATGCCTTTGGGCGGCGCACTAGAGGCCGCCGAAGTCGCTGCTCTGAAATCGTGGATCGAGCAGGGCGCCGTGGTCGATTCCGAGACCTCCGCCGCGCCCGCTAAACAGCCCGCCGAAGAGAAATGGTGGGCGCTGCAGCCGCCCCAACGCCGCCAGCCGCCGTCGAGCGAACCGAATCCCATCGATGCCTTCGTCCTGGCCAAGCTAAACGAGAAGAAAATCGAACCCGCGCCGCGCGCCGATAAGACCACGCTCATCCGTCGCGCCTACATGGATCTCCACGGTTTGCTGCCGCCCGTCGAAGCTGTGGACAAGTTCCTCGCCGACGCCTCGCCCGACGCCTTCAACAAAGTCGTTGAGGAACTGCTCGCCTCCCCCCGCTACGGCGAGCGCTGGGGACGCCATTGGCTCGACGTCGTGCGCTACGCCGACTCGGGCGGCTACGAGCACGACTACGACTATCC
>CAMPKL010000648.1 GCA_946887065.1 uncultured Bryobacterales bacterium | reverse complement strand
GAGCCAGATAACGCGCCTTCCGAGGCGCGCAATGTTGGCGAAAACGTCAACGTGCAGTTCGGATCGGGTCCCGATGGCGTCGTTTGGGTCCCCGCCGAATATGCGGGCCGGTCGCCAGAGTTTCCGGGCGTCGACCAGATCAATGTGCGGATCCCCGATGACGGCAGCGTCGAACTCGGCTGCTACACACAGGTGACCGTTGATGCCGGCATTCAATCCGGCCCCAGCGTCGGCGTTGCGATCTCGGACACGCCCGGCGAGTGTGATCACCCGTGGAGTCTGTCGGCCCAGAGGCAGGCTGCGCTGGACCAGGGCGAACTCGCGACCTTTTTCCATCTCTATGTGAACAGTGCGGACGCCAACGCACGGGGTGCGAACGCCGATGCAACTGGCGTGGCTCTCAACTTGGGCTACTCGCAAAGGCCTGGCCCGTCGCTGGAACCTGCCTGTTCGCTGGGGCAATTCGTAACGTTTGGGGGCGGCGATCCGGGAACTACTCCCTACTTTGAGCCCCTGCCGCCCGGCCTTTCCGTCGCAGATCTCGGTCAATTGCGCCTGGTCGGCCCCGACTTGCGCTCCGTCCTACTGGAGCGTAATCCCTATGACGCGATCGCGTTCCGCGCGACATCCGATCTTGCCGATGACTTCTTTATCCCCGGCGAGTGGACGCTGCGTTCCAGCGGCGGCAAGGATGTCGCGTCCTTTGAGACGGCTTTCCGGGTGCCGCCGCTGCCGGAGTTCGATCTTCCTGCTTCGGTGAGTGCATCCACTGACCTGGAGTTCGCCTGGGACGCGGATCTCTACCAGCCCGGAGAACAAGTGGAGATCTACCTCCGAGAAGACAATCCCGGACAGCGGCAAGGCAATTCGATCTCTTGTTATGTTGCGGCGTCGACTGGCGCGATCAGGATCGGCAAACAGCTTATCGCCGACATGCAAGCAGACGTCGGTTCAAAGCTCCGGTGGCAGATCCTGGTAAACGCGCCGACCCATAATTTCGCCGCGCCAGGCCTTGAGCATGGCCAGATCGCGGCCCAAGCTTTGGTAGCGCGAGAAGCGACGGTCGTTGAATAGACACAGAAATTGAAAAAACCATGAATCGACGAAACTTGATGATGCTGGCGATCTTGTTTTGCTCCGTGCTGCCTGGGGTTGCGGCGGACAAGCCGGTGATTTTGGGGCCGGTACACAACGGCGCGAGCTTCGAGGGCTATATTCCCACGCCATCCGGTCCTTCACCGATTGGATCGGGCTTGGCTGGGGGCTCGATCTTCGTGCTCTTCGGTTCTGGGCTTGGCCCCACAGAAATCGCCTTGGGCGAGGTCCCCTATCCGGATCAACTGCCAAGCAACGCGGCCGGAACACGTGTGACGTTTCGATCACTAGTGGATAAGCAGGTCTACTCGGCTCCGCTGATTCATTCGCTGCACTACCAGGTTTCGGGTATCGTGCCTTCGCCGATTCCGGTGGGCTTGGCTGAGGTGACGGTCTCGTATGACGGCATGGAGAGTGAACCGGTGGAGGTCGCTATTGTCGAGTTCTCGCCTGGGCTGTTTACGGTGAGTGAGACGGGCAGAGGCCCGGCCGTCGTGCAGAACTACGAGTCCGCCGTCGCGCAACCGCTCAACACGCTGACGCACCCGGCCGCTCCGGGGCAGTACTTGGTCTTGTGGGGCACGGGTTTGGGGCCAATCGGGGGCCCGGACAACGTCAGTCCGCCGGCGAGCAACGTTCGTGACGATGTCGCCGTATGGATCGGCAATGTCGAGGTCCCGGCCGAGTATGCGGGCCGGTCGCCGGAGTTCCCGGGTGTCGATCAGATCAATGTGCGCATTCCTGACGATGGCAGCGTGGAATTGGGTTGTTATCAGGATCTCGGGATCAAGATCGGCAATTCCGGATTCGGAGCGTTGGCGAGCGTCTCGATTTCAGATACTCCCGGCGAGTGCGAGCATCCCTGGGGACTCTCGGCGGAGAAGCTTGCTGAACTCGATGCGGGCGGCGACATTACGTTCATCGAAGCTACGCTCAGTTCCGAGTTCAGCGTCGTGAAGGCGGCCCGGCTGGACGCCTATGGCGTTGCAGCCAATCGACCCCAGTCCTTGGGCATCGCCATCATCAGCCCATGGCCCCCTCTATACGGATCTTGTTGGCCGACTACGGTCTTCCAGACGCCTCCGCCGCCCCAAAATCCGCCGGGGCCGTTGCGTTTGCCGCTCGGCCACGTCGGTCTCGGAATCGGAGACAACGTGGAGTTCGTCGGGCCGGGCGCCCGAGCCTTCAGCCTGCCGAAGTCTTCGTTCGATCCGGCGGCGTTCGGACCAGTCACCGACGTGGGGGAGGAAGTACTCGGGGGCGGCGAATGGACCCTCAGCGCAGCGGGAGGGACCGACCTTGGGGCGTTTAGTTCGGGGTTTTACGTTGCCTCCATTCCCCAACTGGATCTTCCAACGGCGATTCAACTGGGAGGCGGGATCGACCTCACCTGGGAAGGCGCAGCCTATTCGGCCGGTGACCGCCTCGTGATTAGCCTGCGGCGAAACCCGGAGGAATTCCCCCAGTCTGGCTTGAAGTCCCTTCGATGCGGCGTGGAAGCGACCCACGGGTCGGTCGAGGTTACGGCGCAGCAACTCGCTTGGTTAGAGGCGGAACCTGGATCGCCGCTGCTTTGGGAGATCAGCGTGGAGAGCGCACCGCAGGCAATCGAGGCAGAGGGGCTGGATTATGGGCGGGTCACCGCTCTTGTCTCGATGGAGGCCGAAGCGACTGTTGCGGAATAGTCCGCTCGGCTAGGAAGCCGCCGCTTGTTGGTCGGCGGATTGGCCGGTTTCGCTTGCCGGCGCGAACGCGGGTCTGGCCAACATCTGCATCCAGGTGAGGCATTCGCCTTCCGCGGCGAAG
>CAMPKL010000647.1 GCA_946887065.1 uncultured Bryobacterales bacterium | reverse complement strand
ATGCGTATGAAGTGGTCGTAGGGGATGTCTTTATTGACGGCTTCGATCACCCTGTCGCGATAGCGCCAGGCAAACGGATGCGGCTTATTCGTCGATTCGCGCGTGGGGTGATCTTCGGCCCAGCGGGCGACGTCGAGCCAGTGGCGTCCCCAACGCTCGCCGTAGTGCGGCGAGGCGAGCAGGCGGTCGACCAACTTTTCGTAGGCGTCGGGCTCCGGATCTTTAGCGAACGCTTCGATCTCGTCGTAAGTCGGCGGCAGGCCAATCAAGTCGTAGTAGGCACGGCGGATGAGGGTGCGCTTATCGGCCTCGGGCGAAGGCTCCAGGTTGTTCTCTTCGAGCTTGGCCAAGATGAACGCGTCGATCTTGCGTTGCGACCAGCCCTGCCGTTTCGGCTGCGGCGCCAGGACTTCGTTGACGGGCTGGAAGGCCCACCACTTGCGTCCTTCAGCGATCGGCGTGCCGGGTCCTTCTTTCTTCGCGGCAGCGGGCGCGGCGGCAGTTTCCGTCGTACGCGGGTCTGCCGCGCCCTGTTGAATCCACGTGCGGAAATCGGCGATGACCGCGTCGGGCAACTTGCCGGTCGGCGGCATCTTCAGCGCGGCGTCTTTGTAGGTCAGCGCCTCCACCAGCAAGCTGTTGTCGGGGTCTCCTGCGACCAATACCGGGCCGGACGCGCCGCCGGTCAGCATGCCTTCCTTCGAATCCAAACGCAGGCCGGCCATCGGCTGCTCCAAAGCGGCCGAGTGGCACATCACGCACTTTTCCACCAGCACCGGCCGGATCTTGCTCTCGAAGAATTCCAACTCCCGGGTCTGCGCGGCAAGACTGCCCACAGTCGATGCGGCAGCTATGAGGAGCAACAACGGGCGCATCAAACCAGCAACTCCTTCAAGACGCGTCCATGCACGTCGGTCAACCGGAAGTCGCGTCCGGCGTAGCGGTAAGTCAATCGTTCGTGATCGAAGCCAACCTGATTCAAGATCGTGGCGTGCAAGTCGTGAATGCTGACGCGATCCTCAACGGCCTGGAAGCCGAAGTCGTCTGTGGCGCCGTGGGCGATGCCGCCCTTCACGCCGCCGCCTGCCATCCACATGGTGTAGCCGTAAGGGTTGTGGTCGCGGCCGTCGGTCGATTCCGAAACCGGCGTGCGTCCGAACTCGCCGCCCCAAACAACAAGCGTTTCGTCGAGCAGACCGCGACGCTTCAGATCGCGCAGCAGCGCGGCCGAGGCGCGGTCCATATCCGGGCAACGCTTGCGTAAATTCTCGTTTAGATCTTTATGGTCGTCCCACGGCTGGCCCGGGCCGTAATAGACATGCGTGTAGCGCACGCCTTGCTCCACGAGCCGTCTCGCCAGCAAGCAACCGTTGGCGAAGGGCGTAGTTCCGTATTCCTCGCGAATGCTCTCAGGCTCGTTGCGCACGTCGAAAACGTCCAGCGCCTCGAACTGCATGCGATAGGCTGTCTCCATCGCCTGAATGCGCGCGTCGAGAAAAGCGTCTTGGCCGACCGTCTCATGATGTTGCTGGTTAATGGCCGCGAGCAAGTCGAGTTGTTCGCGCTGCGCCTCGGCATCGAGATGCGTGTTCCGCAAGTAGCGGATCATCTTTTCGGGGTCAACTTCCTCGTTGTTGAAATGGGTCCCCTGATGCTCCGCCGGCAAGAAGCCGGAGCGCCACAAACTGCCTCCACGTGCGCCCGGGCTCAGCACAACGAAGCCCGGCAAGTTCTCGTTTTCGCTGCCGAGACCATACGACAGCCAAGCGCCGAGGCTCGGGCGGGTTGAGGCGATATTCCCCGAATGGATCAAGTTCCGCGCCGGCGTGTGCGTCGGGTTGAACGTATACATCGAGCGGATGACGCACATGTCGTCCACCGTGCCCGCCAACCCCGGCAACAGCTCGCTCACTTCGGTGCCGCTCTGGCCATGCTTCTTGAACTCAAACGGCGAGGGCAGCAGGCCGCCGGTCATGCGTTCGGTGCGCAGGTCGACCGAGTCGGGCCGCTGACCCTGATATTTCAACAGGTCCGGCTTCGGGTCGAACATGTCCATGTGCGACGGTCCGCCGGTCATGAACAAGAAAATGTCGTGCTTAGCCTTGGGGGCGAAGTGTGGGCCGATCGGCTTGGTCGCGGCGCTCCCTAAGCTGGGGCTCAGCATCCCTGCCAAGCCCACCGCGCCGAACCCTCCGCAGAGGGATTGGACGAACTCGCGGCGGCTTCGAGGTGGGGGAGAAAATCCGGGAAATGATGGACGCAGCATGGTTTAGCGGAAGAATACTCCGCGAGGTTGAGTATACGTCCCACGCCGTTGTGCGGGCAATTTATTGCTGCTTAACGGAACCGTTGATGCCTGGTCGGGTCAGGCCTACCTCGCGTGCAGAAACGCCTCCCCCATCTTTTCGATGCGCTTGCCGAGCGGCGTGTAAGAGACGATGACGGAAAAAACGAACGCGCCGGCGCCCGTCAACGCGGCTTCCGTGTAGGCGCCGGGGAAGTGCGACGCGTGGATGGCCGCGTCGGCGACGAAAGTGCACACCGCGATCAGGGCCGATGAAATCCAGCGGTTCACCAGGTGGCCGGCGTATCGCGTGAGCGTTACGCCCACCAGGGGAATAACCGCCAATACTCCGGTCTGAGCTGCGATTCCAAGATGAGCAACGGTGATCGTTGCGAGGTTCCCCTGCACCATCAGCAGTAAACAGACGCCGCCGGCTTCCACGGCTTTATGGCCAAAAAGCGCCAGGCGGAAGCCGTTTTTCGCGTGCATGGCCAAGAGCACCACTATACGGCAAGGTCTACTCTGCTTAGAGAAGCGAATCCGGCCAGAAGGCGAAATAGTCCCGCGGAGGGCTATACTAGCGCCGGAAACCGATTGCGGCCCCCACGGCCTAGGAGA
>CAMPKL010000646.1 GCA_946887065.1 uncultured Bryobacterales bacterium | reverse complement strand
GGATTGTGGGGCGCCTTTATTGCAGGACTCGTGAATGCGGTTCTGGAAAGGGCGGGCGGCGCCAAGATTGCAGACGTGGGCGCCAGGGTCACCTCCTGACGTTGCGCCTTAGCCACTTCTCCAACTTGTCGAAGGTGAACGTGCCGGAGTCGTGCATCGACGAGATGAAGGCGAAGGTTTTGTCAGCGTTCGCTGTGAGTTGCGCTCCGTTGATGCTCAGAAAGGTGTAGGTCGCGGCGAAGGCAGTGCGCTTGTTGCCGTCGATGAAGGAATGGTTTTGGGCGAGGCTTTCCCATAGCGCGGCGGCCTGCTCGATGAGGTCGGCGTAGTAGCCGGTTTGCGGCCGGTAGAGCGCCGCCTCTAGCGCCCCCAGGTCGCGTACGCCTGGCGATCGGCCGTAGCGCTCGATTTGATCGGCGTGGATGGCGAGGAGTTCGACGAGCGTCAGGTAGTCGGTCATTTGGCGAGCTTCTTATAGAGCTCGCCGTACTTTTCGTGGCTGGCGAGATAGGACGCCATGACGTGTTGGCGGGGCTTGCCGTGCTTGCGCTTTTCGATGAGGTCGGCCAGGGCTTCGTCCACGAGGGCTTGGAGTTGGCGGCCTTCCTCCTCGGCGATTTTACGAACCGCGGCGAGGATGTCGGGGTCGACTTGGGTCGCGAATTTTTGGCGGGTTCCAGCCATAGCCGAAGTCTATCATGAAATATCATGATCGGTCATGATATCGCGCGCACGCCGGTATTCGCCGCAAAAGGTGCGGCGAATAGGGCTGCTAATCACCGAAGGAACCGCGGCGAATGCTGGAAAGATGAATGATGGTGGCGGGAGGAGCCGATCAGCAGACGTCATGATCGGGGCTGCCTTCGACAGCGCTGACGCGGCGTTAAGGCCCCGTTGCAATCGACGACCTCTTGCCCCTCCTTTCACTACCTACAAGACCCGTTAACGGGCCTGACACGGGCGACGCGTTGGCGGGCGTCACTTGAGCCGTGCGGTTAGCCTTGTGAGGTCATATGTCCCGGCATAGCCCTATTCAGGATCGGCTTCGCGTGATAAGATCGGGCCGCTTCACGAGAGTGTCGGGGGGAATCGAATGTCTCTTCCTAACAACAAGCTCGGGCCGGCATTCGGCCTGTTCCTCGGCGGGCTACTGCTGCAGGCGGTCCCGAGTTATGCACAGGAATTCGGCTGGGCTCGGCAGTTCGGCGGCGCTCAGGCAGACGTGGGTTACGGCCTCGCGGCTGATGCCGTCGGAAACGTCTATGTCGCCGGGTATTTCAATGACGTTGTCGATTTCGATCCGGGCGCGGGAGTCGCCAACCTCACTTCCGGCGGCGACGATGACATTTTCGTCGCCAAGTTCGACAGCACGGGAAGCCTAATCTGGGCTCGACGGATGGGCGGGGCCGACAAACAGCGAGCCCTAGACATAGCGGTAGACGCGGGCAGCAACGTTTACGCGACAGGCTGGTTTGCGGGGGCTGCTGATTTCAATCCCGGTGCAGAAGTCGCGAACCTCACCGCGCCCGGCGAGTCCAGCGCATTCGTTGCCAAGCTCGACAGCTCCGGCAATTTCGTTTGGGCCAGGGTGTTGGGCGGCACGGGAGACTCCGAGGGCGCCGGCATCGCGGTGGACGCCAACGGCAACGCATACTCCGCCGGCTACTTCAGGGGCGAAACCGATTTTGACCCCGGCGCCGGCGTCTCGAACCTGACCCCTTTGGGCGGCGACGATGCCTACGTCTCGAAGCTCGATAGCTCGGGCGCGTTCGTCTGGGCTCGCCGTCTGGGCGGACTGGGCAATGACAACGCCGCGGGCCTAGCTCTGGACGCAGCCGGCAACGTTCACACGACCGGCGCCTTCGAGGCCGCCGCTGATTTTGACCCCGGCGCGGGAACCGTCAACATGACATCGGCCGGAGGGAGCGACGTGTTCGTCTCGAAGCTCGACAGCTTTGGAAACTTCGTCTGGGCTCGGCGGTTCGGCGGTTCGGCTTCAGACTACGGCTATTCCGTCGCCGTCGACGGCAACGGCAACGTCCACACGACGGGGTCGTTTGCCGGTTCCGTCGACTTCGACCCCGGCGGGGGCATCGTCGCTTTTATCTCGGTCGGCGGCGACGACGCGTTTGTTTCGAAACTCAACAGCGTCGGGACGTTCGTCTGGGCGGGCCGCATCGGAGGCGTCGGCCTACAACTAGGCGCAGCGGTGGCCGTGGACGGCAGCAGCAACGTCTACGTCGCCGGACAGTTTCGCGAGACTGCGGACTTCGATCCCGGCGCCGGCGCCTTCAGTCTGACCGCTGCCGGTGAGGGCGACGCCTTCGTCGCTAAGCTCGCCGGCTCAGGAACCTTCGTTTGGGCGCGGGCGATGGGCGGCTCGCTGGCGGAGTTCGGCGAAGGAATCGCGGTTCATGGCGGCAACGTCTATGCCAGCGGGCGACTTCGGGGGACCGGCGATTTTGATCCCGGCGCGGGCGTTCTTAATCTGACCTCCGCCGGAGAAGACGACGCCTTCCTGTTGCAACTAACTGGCGGATCCGACGGCGCTCCGCCGAGCATCCTAAGCGGCGGAATCGTCATGGCGAACTTGCTGCCTAAGATCAGGACTGTCTCGCCGCTTTCGATCATCAGCGTTTTCGGCCAAAACTTCTCGACGCAGACGATCCACTACCCCAACCTCGATGAGGGCAAAGTGGCCACGATTCTCGGCGGCACATGCCTGACGATGAATGACGAAGCGCTGCCGATTTTTGCCGTGACGCCGGGACAAATCAACGCTCAGGTATCGGCGGACAAGACGTTCGGTCCGGTAAGCTTTCGGGTGGTGACGAACTGCGGCTCGGAGAGCGCGCTCACGAGCGCTCCGCTGCTTGTTGAAGGGCCGGCGCCGCGTGAGTTGACCAGTGCCTTC
>CAMPKL010000645.1 GCA_946887065.1 uncultured Bryobacterales bacterium | reverse complement strand
AGGACTCAGGCTATTTAGCTCGTGCCGCCCTCATCGCCGATCGGACCATGGCCAAGGTGGGTCTGCAAGGGAAGTCCTTTATCCCGCTGCTGTCCGCCTACGCTTGCGCGGTTCCCGCCATTCTGGCCACCCGCACCATCGAGAATAAACGCGACCGGATCGCGACCATCCTGATCGCCCCGTTCATGACCTGCTCGGCTAGACTGCCCGTGTATACGTTGGTGATCGCGGCGTTTATTCCCGAACGGCCGTTGCTAGGGCCGATCGGTACCAGAGCCAGCGCAATGCTGGGACTCTATTTGATCGGCTTTCTTGCTGCATTCGGCACAGCGAGTTTATTGAAAAGCTCCGTGCTCAAGAGCGTGCGGACGCCGTTCATGCTCGAGCTGCCTCCCTATCGCATGCCCACGTTAAGAAGTCTTGGATTGCGTCTGTATGACCGCACGAAGGTTTTCTTGCGGCGAGCCGGCACGATTATCCTCGGAACCACGGTGGTTCTTTGGATACTAGCGACAGTGCCGATGGTGAATGGCGAACCGGCTGCGATCGAAAACAGCTTGGCCGGAACGTTAGGTCGAACGTTGGAACCGCTCGTGGAGCCGCTCGGTTTCAATTGGAAGATAGCGATCGGGCTGATTACTTCATTGGCGGCGCGGGAAGTTATCGTCGGCACTTTGGGCACTATCTACGGAATGGAGTCGGCGGACGAGACTTCCCAAGGATTGCAGGCCGCCTTGCAGGCCGACTTAACTTTCGGCGGCGCTGCAGCGCTGCTGGTCTTTTTCGCCTTTGCCATGCAATGCATGTCGACCGTGGCGGTAGTTCGCCGGGAAACGGGCGGCTGGCGCTGGCCAGTCATCCAATTCGCCTACATGACGGCGTTGGCCTATATTTGCGCTTTCGGCGTCAATCAGTTGCTCTCGCCCTAGAGGACTGAAATCTAAGGTTTTTCGATGCTTTACAGCCTTCGTCCCTAATGGCTACCGTTGAGAAAACGCCTTGAGATATTCTTTTGCATTTTTGCCGCGGCCCGGGTCATTCCGGTTGGCTGACGTGCCTTTCGTTGTCCTTCTGCTTTCCGCTTTGGTGGTTGGCTGCAGCGGATTTGCCGACGCCGATGCCCCAGGAACGCTGGAGGGTTCGGACGATCCCGCACTCGCGAGCGTTCAGATCCCGGGGGTCGTGGTCGGATTCGTCGGCACGGGCATGGTCGTGGAAAACCATTCGAGCCAAACTCTCAAGAGCGTCGTGATTGTGGTCAACGAAGGCGGCGCGCAGGGCGGCTACCGGTTTCGCATCCAAGAGATGGGACCCAACACCACCAATACCTACATGACCCAAGTCTTCCGCAACCCTGAGGGACAAAGCCTTGATCCTGACGCGGTCAAGGTTGAGAAGTTTGCCCTCTACGCCGATACTCCCGAAGGCCGCGGCGTTTGGCGGGGCGCTTACTAGTTCCTGATTCCTCTAAACAGCTGGACTGCTTCGGTCGATTTAGCTCCAAGCATGGGGCTCCACGGCGATATTCCAGACAGTGCTGTGGTGACGTTTGACCGGGGCCTCCCCGGTCTGGATGCGCACGAATTCGTGATTCTCAAGCCGGACGGGCTGGAGCCTATCGTTCTGCTGCAAAGCGTCGACAATCCGGATATTGGCTTGCCCGCCATCCCTTGCCGCAGCGTAATTGACGGCTACAACGTACAACTCGATGACGACGACCGCGCGGAACTCGCCCTCGCGAATGAGGAAGCTGAGCCCGCATTGCTATACCTAGCCGTACTGCTGCTGGGCAACGATTCCGCGCCGTACTGCAATCTGGCGGCGCCCATCGTCATCAACGCCGGCAATAACCGAGGGTGCCAAGTAACAAGCGTCGACAGTTCCTACTCGACGTTGCATCCGCTCTTGGAGGGCTAGAGGTGCTGGTGCTGAGCCGGCAAGCGGGCGAGTCTGTCCGCATCGGGGAGAACATCGAGATCACCGTCTTGGATGTGCGCGCCGGGGTGGTTAAGATCGGCATCGAGGCCCCCAGGTCTATTCGAATCTTTCGATCCGAGCTGGAACGAATCAATCGCCAGGCCGCCGCCGACTGGCGCGACAAGGATCAACTGACCGCGATCGCTCAACGGCTGCGTCAGAGATCGGAGGCCCCCTAACCGCATCCCTCTCATTCGACTTTGCCGGCAGCGATGCGCCGTCCGCCTAATGTGGCCGTGCGAAGTCTAAGGCGAGCAACGTCCGGGCGCCATCCCCGGACCGCCTTCGAGGCAGGGAATCGCCCGCAAGTACTCATAGATGGCCTCAAGGTCTTGGTCCACCATGCCCTTGTACTCGACCCAGGGCATCACCTGTAGAAGATCGTTGGCCGGCGATGGCACGGGAGGCGGAAGGCCTTTGAGATCCCTTCCCGTCCGAATCACGTGCTTGAACTGGTCAAGCGTGAGACCGCCCGGATTCCCATCGAAATTCGGCGTGAGGTTCCGGCTGATGAACGGTCCGAAAGCGGCTCCCCCTCCCATAAATCCGGCGGAGTTGATCTGCTCCGGTTCTCCGAGAAAAGGGCTTCCCCCGGGGACAAAGTGCGGGGCGGTGTGACAACCGATACAGCCGCCCGAGGCGTTGACGAGGTAGCTTCCGCGCGCGACCAAGGCGCGATTCTTCCCCAGCAGATTGAGGGCCACGGGGGAAAGGCTCAGGCCTCTCTGAATCTCGCTTTGCGAGTTTTCAGGATGGGCCTCCTTTTCCTTGGCTGTGACGGCGATCGTTGAGACGAGAAGAACCACGCTCGATGTGGCGATCAGACGACGAATGGTCGGTGACATGTCGAAACCTCCGATCCGAGTGGCCTATAACGAGTAACCGGAACCCAGAGCAAAAGCAAGTCTAGCCGAACCATGGCTTCGCGGCAACAATT
>CAMPKL010000644.1 GCA_946887065.1 uncultured Bryobacterales bacterium | reverse complement strand
GCTCCAAGGCGTCTCGCTCAACTCCGCAGGTCCGCTGCTGGGACGCGTCCGCTTCGAAAGCAAACCCTCCGCCGAAACCATCCTCGCCGTCGACGACGAGCAGCGCGACCCTCTGCTCGTTCGCTGGCAGTACGGCGTCGGACGCGCCGCCGTTTTCACCTCCGACGCCCGCGACCGCTGGGCCGCCAACTGGACAACCTGGAACGGCTTCGACCGCTTCTGGGGAAACGTCGCCCGCGACCTTCTACCCCGCACGCCCCGCGAACAAGTCGACGTCCATTTCGAACGCGCCTCGCGCGAGCTCGTCGCCGTCTATCGCCCCCCAGGCGACGCTCCGGCCGAGCTGCCGCTGATGTTGATTTCCGGTCCCAACGGCTTCCGCGCCACGGCCCAGGTGGAGCGCATCTCAGCCGGCGTCTACGAATGCCGCGCCGCGATCGGCGACCGTTTCGGCCTGTTCCGTGTGCGTTCGGCTCAACCGGCCGACGGCTTTCCCGAGTCCGGTCTCTACCGTCAAAACGATGAGCTGACGACCTACGGCTCCGACCCCGATCTGCTGCGCCGCATCGCCGCGGCCACCGGAGGCCTATTTAACCCCACGCCCGAACAGACCGCCGCCGCCGACCCGCCCGCCGTGCGCACCCAATTCGACCTCTGGCCCTGGCTGCTGCTGCTGGGCCTCATCCTCAACCTCACCGAAGTCGCCGGCCGCAAGGGCTGGCTCCCCTGGCTCAGCCGCTGGCTCTAGGCCCTCCCTCCAACGCCAAATTTCCGCAGAACTCCGCACCACCCGAGCCAGGCGGCGCAAGCCCCTGGTCCAGCTCCCACGGCGCCATCAAACCCCACCCGAGCCAGGCGGCGCAAGCCCCTGGTCCTAGCGCCTCCCGCGGCGCTCCGCCTGCGGCGGCCGCAGCCCAGCAAGCACGATCCGCGAGTGCATCCGCGACAACTCCTCCAGCGTCGCCCCCGACCCGCCTCTTCCGGTGAGACGGCCAGCCATCCCCAACATCGCGATGCCGTGCACGCCCGCCCAAAGCACGTGCGCCAGGCGCAAGGGATCTTGATTCCCCTCGATACGCCCGCCCTCTTGTTCTTCGTTCACCGTGTTCAGCAAGACTGCGAACGCGCCGCCGCCCTCCTCGTTCAAGTCCGGATAGCGGTCGTGGGACTCGAACGCGCCGCCGAACATCGTCTTGTAATGCGATTCGTTCGCCAACGCAAACCCGACATAGGCCACGCCCATCTCCTCGATTGGCTCCAGGCCGCGCTCGCGCGCCTCATCTCGTGCCGCTTCGAGCGCCAGCCGGAATTTCCGAAAGCCTTCCAGCGCGACACGCGCCAACAAGGCGGACTTATCCTCAAAGTGCCGATAAATCGCCGTCCGCGAGACGCCCAACTGAGCCCCGATGTCGCGCAGCGTCAGCGCCTCGATGCCGCGCTTGCCGATCGTGCGGATCGCCGCATCCACCAGCGCCTTCTCCAAGTCCGGGTGATGATACGACCCCTTCGGCTTCTTCGTGATCTTGACCGCCACAAACCCAGCATAGAGAAAAATGTTGACATCGTCAACACTGGCGTTTTATGATGTTGACGGTGACAACATGCAGGTACTAAAATCCCTCTGGCGTTCCAATAAACCGCTGACCGCGACCGGTCTGCTGATGGTCCCCGCGCTCATTCTCGCGCTCGCCGGCCTCTACTTCGATCCGCGCGTCATCACCGGCGCTCCGGCCTGGCTCAAGCCGGCTAAGTTCGCCGTTTCCATCTCCATCTACACGCTCACCTTGGCCTGGATCTTCAGCTACCTCCCGCGCTGGCCGCGCCTCCGCTCCTGGGTCGGCTGGTCCACCGCCGTCGTGATGGTCATCGAGATCGTCTGCATCAGCCTCCAGGCGGCCCGCGGCGCCACCAGCCATTTCAACCTGGCGACGCCGCTCGACGCCGCAATCTTCGCCACGATGGGCGCAGCTATCTTCATCGCCTGGTTCGCCTCGATAACAGTTGTCGTAGCCCTCTTCCGGCAGCAATTCAGCGACCCCGTAATGGGCTGGGCGCTGCGCATCGGCGTTCTCATCGCGGTTCTCGGATCGGCGACAGGCGGCTTGATGACTCAGCCGACCAGCGACCAACTCGCCCAATCGCGTCTGACCCAGCAGATGCCCGTCTCCGGCGCGCACACCGTCGGGGCGCCCGACGGCGGTCCCGGCATTCCCGGCACGGGCTGGAGCCGCGCGCACGGCGATCTCCGCGTCCCGCACTTCTTCGGCTTGCATGCGATGCAATTCCTGCCCCTGCTCGCCTGGCTGTGGAAACCCAAGCGCGCGCGTGGCATCATTGCCGCCGGCGCCGCCTACGCAGCGTTTTACGTGGCGGTCCTGGCCCAAGCGCTCGCCGGACGCCCGTTTCTTGGAGGGCTCCTATGAGCGCCGAGCAAATCTTTTCCCTCTGCAATCCCCTAGCGATAGCGGGCTGGGTCCTGTTGATCGTCGCGCCGCGCCGCCATTGGGCTGCCCTGATCGCGGGCCGCGTCATTCCCCTGCTGCTCGCGAGCGTGTACCTGGTCGTCATTGCTCTGAATTGGGCGGGCTCGCCAGGCGGCTTCGGATCGCTGCCCGAAGTCTCCGTGCTCTTCGCCAACCCCTGGCTCCTGCTCGCCGGTTGGATACACTACCTCGCCTTCGACCTATTCATCGGCGCCTGGGAACTCCGCGACGCCGCCGAACGCCGCATCTCCCACTGGCTGCTGATTCCCTGTCTGCTGCTGACCTTCCTCTTCGGACCCATCGGCCTGCTGGCCTATTTCGCCCTGCGCTCCACAAGAGCGCCCCAATCCGCCAGTGCGTATCTCCCTAATCCGCCTAAGCCGACCTCAACGCACGACCCTCCAGCGACCCGAGCCCAGCCGCATGAGCGGCGGGTCT
>CAMPKL010000643.1 GCA_946887065.1 uncultured Bryobacterales bacterium | reverse complement strand
GCTGCTGGTGCTTGCGAACGGCGTGTTCTCGATGGCGGAAATGGCCGTCGTTTCGTCGCGCAAAGCGAGGCTCAGGCAACACTCGGAGGAAGGCCGCTCCGGAGCTGCCGTCGCGCTGGAACTTGCCGACAATCCCCACGACTTCCTATCGACCGTGCAGGTCGGCATTACGATGATCGGAACGCTGGCCGGCGCATTCGGCGGCGCGACGATCGCGGAAAAGCTCGCCGCGTATCTCGAGGGATTTCCGGAAACGGCGGCGTATGCTGATTCGTTGTCCATCACGTTTGTCGTGCTGGTGATCAGTTATCTGTCGCTGATCCTCGGCGAACTGGTTCCCAAGAGCATCGCTCTCGCCAACCCCGAGCGGATCGCGGGCGCGCTGGCTCCGTCGATGAGATGGCTGTCCAAACTGGGCTCGCCGGCAGTTCGCTTCTTGTCGTTTTCCACGCGAGTCGTACTTAAGCTGGTGCGGGTGCGGCGCAACAGCGAGGCGCCCATTACGGAGGAAGAGATCAAAATGCTGATCGCCCAGGGCACCGAGCACGGGACTTTCGAAGAGGCGGAGCAGGAAATGGTGGAGGGCGTGTTTCGGCTCGGGGACCGCCGCGCGGTCGAGTTGATGAAGCCGCGCGGAAATGTGGCCTGGCTGGACGTGGAAGATCCGTGGGAGGTGAACCGAGAGGTCATCGCGAAGAGCGACTACTCGCGGTTCCCGGTCGTCGAGGGGGATCTTGACCGAGTGATCGGGGTCGTGCACGTTAGGGAGTTGTTCCTGTCGCAGCAGAGCGGGGAGCCTCCGGATTTGCGAAAGCTCGCGCGAGCGGCGCTGTTCGTGCCGGAACTCATGCCGGCGCTTGACATACTCGATCGCTTCCAGGAGTCGGGAGAGCAAATGGCGCTCGTCGTCGATGAACATGGCGGCGTGGAGGGTGTCGCTACGTTAACCGATCTGATGGACGCCGTCGTCGGCGACCTGCGCGGACCAGGCCAGGCGACACACGACAGAATGGTCCGGCGAGATGACGATTCTTGGCTGGTCGACGGATCGCTGCCGATTTCCGACTTGGTTGAGGAGTTAGACCTGCGAGAGGAACTTGTCGAGGAGGGCGGCTTCAATACAGTGGGCGGTTTTATTCTGGCTCATCTCCGTCGCATCCCGTCCGCGGGCGATGCTTTCGAGACCGGCGGCTGGCGGTTCGAGGTGATGGATATGGACCGCAACCGTATCGACAAGGTGCTGGTTACAAGAACAAATGAGGCCGAGTCGTAGTTTGCGGCCGCACGCGGTTCTTGGGCCTTACGCTATTCCGGCAAAGCGAAGGCGATGATATTGCCGCCGCTGGGCGTGCCGCCTTTGCCGCCGCCGGCGGAGAGGGCGATGAATTGGCGTCCGTTGACTTCGTACATCGCGGGGGTGGCGGAGTTGGAGTTGGGCAGCGTGGTTTCCCAGAGGAGTTTGCCGGTGGCTTTGTCGAAGGCGCGGAACTTGCGGTCGTAGAGCGTGGCGCCGATGAACAGCAAACCGTTCTGAGTGACGATGGGGCCGCCATAGTTTTCTGAGCCGGTCGTGCCGAGCGTGTCCACGAGTTCGGGGTATTCGCCGAGAGGGATTTGCCAGGCGATCGTGCCGGTGTCGAGGTTGATGGCATTGAGCGTGCCCCAGGGCGGCGTGAGGACTGGGTAGCCGTCGGGGTCAAACAGGCGCTTGTAGCCGCTGTGGCGGTAGGGCAAATCGAAGGGCGATGCGGGCGCGGAGACGGCGGTGGCGGTGTCTTTGCCGGTGATCAAATACTGCGTGATGGCGTTGATGACGGGGTCGCCGAGATGGGCGAGCGCGGGCATGCGTCCCGCGCCCTGAGAAATGACGCGCGCAATGTCCGCGGCAGTGGATCGCTGGCCAATATCGACGAGCGAGGGGAACGCCGGCGGCGTGCCGGCGCGGTCTTCGCCGTGACATCCCGCGCAGGCATTCTTGTAGAGCGTGCTGGCGGGGGCTTGGGCGGGGACGTCGATCTTGGTGAGGCCGACGAGCCAGGCCATCTCGTTTGAGTTGACGTAATAGAGACCGGTCGCGGGGTCGAAGGCTTGTCCGCCCCACTCGGCGGCGCCGTCATAGCCGGGAAGCATGATGGTTTCTTCGAGGCTGGGCGGCGTGAACTGCGGGCCGTTGCGATGCTTGGCGAGCAGTTCAAGCCCGAAGGCGCGGGCTGCCGGCGTGCGATTGGTGATGAGTTCTTCGGTGACCTGTTGGCGGGCGAAGGGCGGCGGCGCGGTCGGCAATACTTGCTTGGTTGCGAGCGCTTCGCCAGGAATATCGGAGGCGGGAACGTCGATCTCTTTGAGCGGGAACAGCGACTCGCCGGTTTCGCGGTCGAAGACGAAGACGTACCCGGACTTCGTCGATTGAGCGACGGCATCGATTAATTTACCGTCGCGCATCACCGTAACCAAGCTGGGCGGGGCGGGGAGGTCGCGGTCCCATACGTCATGCTTGACGAACTGGAAGTGCCAGACGCGTTCGCCGGTTGAGGCGTTCAAGCAGATCAGCGAGTTGGCGTACAGATTGTCGCCGGGCCGGTTGCCGCCGTAGAAATCAAACGAGGCGGAACCGGTGGGCACGTAGACCAGACCGCGTTCGTCGTCGAGCGACATGCCGGCCCAACTGTTGGCGCCGCCGAGCAGAGTCCAGCCGTCCTTAGGCCAGGTTTCGTGGCCGGGCTCGCCGGGGTGCGGGATGGTGTGGAACTGCCACTGCAACTCGCCGGTGCGGGCGTCGAAGGCGCGAACGTCGCCGGGACCCGCGGGCAGGCCTTCACTGACGACGCTGCCTACGATGAGCAAGTCGCCATAGACGACGCCCGGGGTATTGACGGAAATGCTGAAGGAATCGAGCGGACGGTCGAAGCCCTCGCGCAGATCGATGA
>CAMPKL010000642.1 GCA_946887065.1 uncultured Bryobacterales bacterium | reverse complement strand
GTCTGAATTCTCGGCCAATAACCTGGGTTTCTACGTCGACGACGTCTACCGCATGACGTCCAAGTTGACCCTGAACATCGGTCTGCGTTGGGAATGGTTCCAACCGTACAAAGACGCCACGCAAACCAGCGTGAACTCCGTTCTGGCGAAGCTCTCCAACATCCCCAACGACCCGGATCCGGCCGCTCACCCGGTCGCCGTTCGCCCCGGCATCGGCGACTTCTATGAGGGACGCCAATTCCGCTACGTCACCAATATCAACGGCGTGAATGTGCCGATCAATGGGGTTCGCGACGGCCGTCTCGGCGATCGTCTGATCAACAACGACTTCAACAATTTCGCGCCGCGCCTCGGCATCGCCTACAGTCCCAACGAGAAATGGTCGATCCGCACCGGTTTCGGCATCTTCTACTCGACCGAAACCGGCAACTCGCGGTTTGATATGAACCGCGGCATGGGCGGCCGTCTCGATCGCACTGCCAGCCCGGCAGGCTCAGTCCCTGACACAGGCTGGGACAACTTCCTCGATTCGTCGCAGTTGCCGGTCTCGGTACCCAACGCCTATTTGTGGGGCGTGGTTCCGGACATCGCCACCAGCTACACGATGAACTACCTGTTCAACGTCCAGCACAGCCTTGGCTCGAAAACGTCTTTCGAGGTCGGTTATAACGGTTCGCAATCCCGCAAACTGCAAGGCCTCCAAAACCAGAACGCGCCGTTCCCCGGCACGACTCCGATCAACACGCGCCGGCAAGCTCCCGAATACGGCTTCCAGCAAGTCGTGGTCGGCGGCAACTACGGCGACTACAATTCGCTGGGCTCCAAGCTCACCACGCGCACCGACAACGGTCTGACGGCCATGTTGAGCTACACCTGGTCCAAGGCGCTCGACAACTCCAGCGCCATCCGCGGCACCAACGCCGACATCACGCCTCAAGACAACCGCTGCCTCGACTGCGAGTACGGGTTCTCGGCCTTCGATACCCCGCATCGCTTCGTGTCGTCGATCATCTGGGAAATTCCCTGGGGCCAGAGCCAAAGCAACATCCTCACCAGAGTCGTCGGCGGCTGGCAGTTGGGAACGATTCTCACGCTGCAGAGCGGCCGGCCCATTAACTCGGCGGCCGGCTACGACGCGCCCGGCACGGGCAGCTTCGGCGACCCGCGCCTCAACACCAACGGCGGCGATTCCTATTTGCCCTCGGACCAGCGCGGCACCGAGCAGTATTGGAACAAGAGTTCCTTCTACTACACCGCTCCCGGCACGTTCGGCAACATCGGCCGCAACGCATTGCGCGGTCCGTCACAAACGCAGTGGGATTTCTCCGCGATCAAGAACATTAGAGTGACTGAGGGCCAAAGCCTGCAGGCGCGCTTCGAGTTCTTCAACTTCCCGAATCATCCCATTTGGGGCAACCCCGGCGCGGCCTGGGGCACCAGCCCGACAAATCCTGACCCGAATTTCGGACGCATCCGTTCTACTTCGAACTCCATGCGACAGATCCAGTTCGGCCTGAAGTACATCTTCTAGCCGCAACCAAAACCGACAACCCGGGCCGGCGGCAGCAATGCCGCCGGCCTTCTGCTTTTAGCCTCGCCGCAACGCGTCCATCGGCTCCACCGACGCAGCCCGAGCGGCAGGAGCCAGCGCCGCGGATGCCGCCGATAACAACACCACACCCAGAGCCGCGGCCAGACTGCCGTACGACCATTCGCCTTCAGGCAACAATTCCAGAGACTCCACCAAGTGCGCTCCGTAAAGCGCCAACGGGACGCCCAAGGCCATCCCAGCCCCTGCCAAAATCATCGCTTCGCGGAAGACTTGCAACATCACGTTCCGGCGCGTCGCCCCCAACGCCCGCCGGATGCCCATCTCCGAAGTCCGCCGCGCCGTCGTGTGCGACATCAACCCGTAAAGGCCGACCACGCACAACACCAACGCCAACACTCCGAAGCTGCCGCACAGCCAGGCAAACAACCGTTCTCGTTGCAGCGTCCTCGAGATCTGTTGCTCCATCGTGTAGACGTCCACCAGCGGCAGATTGCCATCGAGCTCAGCCACCGCCTCGCGCACCGCACTCAAGACGGCCAGCGGCGCAACCGACGTGCGCAGCACCATCGTCGCCGAGCGCAGTTCATAGTCGAACGGCAGATAGGTGACCGAGGGCGTCTCGGTCATCTCTGCATAGCGGGCCCGACGCGCGACGCCGATCACTTGATACTGCTGCTCATCGCCGCTGGTTGTGACCACGGCGCCCAGCGGCGACTTCAATCCGAGAGCCTCCACAAGGTCCTCGCTCAACACGGCGACCTTGGCGCCCGTCATTGCCTCTTGAGCGGTCATGCCGCGCCCCTGCACAACGGGTATGCCCATCGTCTCTAAGAACGATGCGTTGCCGTGGTGTATCGCCGATCCAGTGCGAGTCGGACTGCCGGGTATTGTCAGACCATTCCAATAACCGCCGCCGCGCATGGGCCGGGTCCGGGCGATGCCCACAGCCTCCACTCCCGGCACTGCGCCGAGACGCCGCGCCACTGCGGCGGAGAACTGACGCAGCCGCGCGTTCTCGTACCCTACTTCGCCGGGCCGCAGGTCGAATAGCAGCAAACGGCTGCGATCAAATCCCGCATCCTGTTCGACAATGCCTCTCAAGTGGCCGGTAAACAGACCTGCCGCCGAGACCAAGAGAACTCCCAGCGAAACTTGAGCCAACACAAGAATCTTGGCGACCGGCCAGCGCGCGCGCCCCTTGCCCTCCGTGCTCGCGACGCCTTCCTTCAACGCTGGTGCAGGATTGACCCGCGTTGCGCGCCATGCCGGATAGAACCCAAACAGCGTGGCCGCCAAAAACGTTAAGACCGAGGTTCCAACGATGAGACGCAAATCGGACTCCAGCGTCACCTCCAAGCCGATCAAGCTGACCATCAATCTCCCTATCAGGATGGTCAC
>CAMPKL010000641.1 GCA_946887065.1 uncultured Bryobacterales bacterium | reverse complement strand
GCGTCCGAAGCCGACCGCCGCACGCTGCTGCGCCGCCTGAGCCTCGACCTCACCGGCCTGCCGCCCACGCGCGAGCAAATGCAGAACTTCCTCGACGACCAATCGCCCGACGCCTACGAAAACGCCGTCGACGCCCTGCTGCGCTCCGAACACTACGGCGAAAAGTGGGCCATGCACTGGCTCGACCAAGTGCGCTACGCCGACTCCGACGGCTACGAAAAAGACAACGTACGTCCCCACGCCTGGCGCTACCGCCACTGGGTCATCGAAGCGCTCAACCGCGACATGGGCTTCGACCAGTTCACCATCGAGCAGATCGCCGGCGACCTTCTCCCCAACCCAACGGCTGACCAACTCACGGCGACAGGCTTCCACCGCAACACGCTCAAGAACCGCGAAGGCGGCGTCAACTACGAACAATTCCGCTTCGAAGAAAACGTCGACCGCGTGCACACCGTCGCCACCGTTTGGCTCGGCAGCACCATCGGCTGCAGCCAGTGCCACAACCATAAGTTCGACCCTTTTTTGCAGCAGGACTTCTACCGCTTCTTCGCCTTCTTCAACAACATCGAAGAAGGTTTCGCGCCCGCTCCGTTGCCCGGCGAACTGGGCCCCTATCTGCAAACGCACGACGAGTACCGCAGCAAACGCGCAGAACTTCTGGCCGAGTACAAAGTCCCCGACATGCAGCCCGCCTGGGAAGAGCGCGTCATTCACGCCGGCCGCAACCCCGGCGAAGACACCGCCTGGGACGTTAACTGGGACACGCTCGCCAAAATGACCGACGGCGGCGAGCGATTTATCCTCATCCCCGCCGCCGAGCGCAACGAACGCCAGCGCGACGTCGTCACCGACTACTTCATTCGCTTCTACAACCAGATCGCCGCCAAAGAGCGCTACGAAGAGCTCGGCTTTAAGGAACTGCAAGAGAAGCTTGCAGCGCTCGAGAAGTCCTACCCGCAGCTCAGCCAAGCGCGCATCGTCAGCGAGACCCCGCGCCAGTCGCACGTCCACCTACGCGGCCAGTGGGACCGCCTCGGCGTCGAAGTCTCCGCCGGCGTCCCCGGCTTCCTGCCGCAAATCGACAAGCCGTCCGCCAACCGCCTCGATCTCGCTCGCTGGATGGTCTCCGCAGACAATCCGCTCACCGCCCGCGTCATCGTCAACCGCATCTGGCAGGAGTACTTCGACGCGGGCATCGTCACAACCTCCGACGACTTCGGCACACAAGGCGACAAACCCTCTCACCCGGAGCTTCTCGACTGGCTCGCCAACGACTTCATCCAGTCCGGCTGGAGCCTCAAGCATCTGCACCGCCGCATCGTCACCTCCGCGACGTATCGCCAGTTCTCCGACGCGCGCCCCGAACTCGAAGAGCGCGATCCCGACAATCGCCTGCTTGCACGTCAACTGCGTCTGCGCCTGCCCGCCGAACTCATTCGCGACAGCGCCCTCGCCGCCGGTGGCCTGCTCTACGACCGCGTCGGCGGACGCTCCATCCGCCCGCCGCAGCCCGACAGCGTTTCAAAACTCATCTACAGCAGCGGCGTCGCCTGGGAAGAAGATCAAGGCCCAGACCAGTACCGCCGCGCGCTCTACATACACTTCCAGCGCATGGCGCCGTACCCCTTCCTGATGAACTTCGACGGCAGCGAACGCGCCGTCGCCGCCTGCACACGCGAACGCTCCAACACGCCGCTGCAAGCGCTCAACATGTTGAACGACCCCGTCCTCATCGAAGCCGCGCAAGGTCTCGCGACGCGCATCCTGCTCGAATCGCCCGACGCCGCCTTCAACGGACGCCTCAACTACGCCTACGAACTCGCATTCGGACGCACTCCATCCGCGACCGAGCAGCAGCGCCTCGCCGATTACTATCGCGATCAGCAGAAGCTGCTCGACTCCGACATTACCCTGTCCGCGGAGTGGTACCCGCTCGCGCTAGAAGGAATCGACCGCACCGATGCCGCCGCGTGGACCGCCGTCGCGCGCGTGCTGATGAACACCGACGAGTTCATCACGAGGGAATAGCAAGATGGACTGGCGAGACTTTCAGCGCACTCAATCACGCCGCGGCTTCCTCAAGCACTCCGTCGCCGGTCTCGGCACGCTGGCCCTGGCCAATCTCCTGCGCGCCCAAGAACGTACAAACCCGCTCGCGGCTAAGTCTCCTCACTTCGCGCCCAAAGCCAAGAACGTCATCTTCCTGTTCCAAGAGGGCGCGCCGAGCCAAATGGATCTCTTCGATCCCAAGCCCGTGCTGCAGAAGTATCACGGCCAATCGCTGCCGCCTGAACTGACCGCCGACTTGCAACTCGCCTTCATCAAGAAGAACGCCCAAGTCCTGGCCAGCGAACGCACCTTCGAAAAGTGCGGCCAGTCCGGCATGGAGATCTCCGACTGGCTGCCGCACACGCGCACCATCGCCGACGACATCTGCCTGGTGCGTTCGATGTACTCGGACTCCTTCAACCATCACCCCGGCCAATCGCTGCTCATGAGCGGTTCGCCCTTGTTCGGCAGGCCCACCATCGGCTCATGGCTCACCTACGGCCTCGGCAGCGAATCCGAAAACCTGCCCGGCTTCGTCGTGCTCAGCTCCGGGCGCGGCACCTCCGGCGGCACGTCCAATTGGTCTTCCGGCTTCATGCCCTCCACCTATCAAGGCGTGCCGTTTCGCTCCGCCGGCGATCCGATTCTTTACCTTTCCAATCCTGACGGCGTCACCGATGCCATGCAGCGGCTCAGCCTCGACGCCATTCGCGACCTCAACCAAGAACGGTTCGATCTTACCGGCGACGTCGAGATCGCCTCACGCATCCAGAGCTACGAACTCGCTTTCCGCATGCAATCGGCCGCGCCCGATCTCATCGACTTCTCTAATGAGCCGCAGCATATCCTCGACTCCTACGGCGTCGGCGACGAACTCAAGAACCCCTACGCGACCAACTGCCTGC
>CAMPKL010000640.1 GCA_946887065.1 uncultured Bryobacterales bacterium | reverse complement strand
AAGAAATTGGTGGACCTGGAGGGGCTCGAACCCTCGACCTCTTCCATGCCATGGACGCCTAGCGGCCACAGAGGAAGAGGGCGAATCGTCATCTCTTGTGAAATCAATATGTTGAGCCGACTGCAGCAGTCGGCTTTTGCGGGCAAACTGCGCGTCTGCAACAGCAGATGCGGGCGTCTGCGGGTAGCTCAAACAGCTTTAACTAACCGGCTCGGCGGGCAGCTCCAATCCGCCGTAAGGAGTTCGGCGACTTGCGGACTCCTCAGCTTTGGAAGTTGCGATCCTATTGATACTAAAGGGCTTCAACGTCCAATTCGGCAATTCCGGCCACTAATATTCAACATCTTAGGGGCAGATCTCGGCCCTTCCTGTGAAAACGGAGTAAACGGAGTAGAAGACCGTTCAGCGGCCAATCGCCCCTGGAGCGCGATGTCCTCGCAGAAATGATGGGACCAATGGAAATTCGGGATGGGCCGAGACGCATCCATGGGCCGTCGGCATTCAATCGCTAACTGGAACCGGTGAGACGGCGCGCCACAAACAACATGAAATCGCTATCGAGTTCGCCAGCTTCTATTAACGCGTCTTCGATCTCAAACAACATTTCTAGAACACGAATCGATTCGGGATCCGCGGTCCGAAAGTTGCCGGCAATCCCCGCAAGGAGAAAATGAAGAATCGTCCCGCCGGCCTTTCTTTCGCGACAAACCTCTGTTCGGCTATGTCAGCCGAACGAACGGCTTCGGACGGGTCAACAGCCTCGACCTCAGCGGGATCCGGGTAGGGCGGCTGTGGTTGCACCGACCCAGCGATACTGGGCATACAAGATCTTTTGAATCGCTCCGGCACAAGACACCATGCAGCAGCCAAAGCTTCTTTCTGTCGTGGAGTAAAGTCAAAACGGTTCGGCCCCACGTACTCGTTGACGATCAGATACCCGTCAGGTTTCAGAGCCTGACTGCATTGGTCGAGGACATGTTCCAACGCGGCAATGTGGTGAAGCGAACCATTGAACCAAATTGCATCGTACGATTCGGCTGGGAGTGACACCCCGTTGATGTCTGTCGTGGCGTAGCGGATGCCATCGAAGCCAGACTCTGCCGCCAGGACCCGAGCCTTCTCGATTGCGACTGGCGACAGATCATAAGCATCGCATGTCTCAAAAAACTTCAGTCTTGCCAGATCCCGTTCAAGCGATCCGTCGCCGCAACCCAAACTCAAGATGCGCGGCACCGGCGTACTGCCAGCGAAGAACTCCTGGCGCACACTATCCACCCAGTTCTCAGATGGCCCCCCTGACAGCTTCCGTTGGTGTCGGCGCATGACCTCCGGGATCGCGAGCCAATACACCTCAGCCGACAAGTCCGGCGAATCAGAAGTGTGTTCGTTCCATCGCTCGACGACCCGCTGCTTTTCGGGCGCGGATAGGGGGCCAGACATAGAATCTAATCTCCAGTTCTCCGACAGGAACGGAGCGCTTCCGACGGACTTAGGTCACAGTACCAGATAAAGCGCTGCGTTGCAGCCTCACACCCGTCTGTCAATCTCCCAGATCAATCGATCGGATAGTAGCGAACACTCGATGTGTGCGGCCATCACAACTTGCTTTTCACGGTACGACGACGTATCCTCGACCTATTATCAAGATTCAGCTGACAGTTCTCATCACGCATTGAAATCGTCGCTGAACTATGCGCTTCATGCAAACTGCTAGCAGCGGCAACAAGATCCTTGTTTCCTTTGGGACGCGTCCGGAGGCAAAAGAACTCGGGGTCCTTCATCGTCTACTGACTCAGAATCACGGCCAACCGTTATTCGACCCCACTAGCTTCTTAATGCCGAGATGCTGGCACCGGACGCCTTGCAAACTGGGGAGTTGGTATAGAACTCAATAGCCAAGAAATGGACTGGGACTCCTACTACAAAGAACAGACCGAGTCTGAACCGCCGCCGCAGGTTGACTCCTTCAACGCGGAGTTCTTGGCGTTCGTGAAGGAACTACTGCCGAACGGCGGCCACACTCTGGAGGCCGGGTGCGGAGGCGGTTGGCAGAGTCGAGCGCTCGCTATGGGTGGCGATTTCAGAACAACACTGCTTGACTCGTCCGCTGAAGCCATCAGGACAGCCGAGATCTGGTTTCAAAAAGGTGCCGCGACCGGAGAGTTCATCTCTGGAGACATCATGGACTTCAGCGGGGGCCCCTACGACCTTGTATTCAACGTTGGCGTTCTTGAACACTACTCCCTAGCGGATCGCGTAAGACTAGTAAAGGCGATGGCCAGGCGAACCGCCAAGTTCGTTGTCGTCATAGAACCGAACCCGCTCAATTACTGGTATTGGATATGGCGTCATTACCATACGTCTAAGGCCAACTGGCCATTCGGCAGAGAAACGCCAAACTCTTCCCTGCTCGATGTGTTTGCCGCCGCGGGATTAGAGGCCAGCGGCCCCCATTACTTCGCCTCTGAATGGACTGATTACCTTGTCACAACTGTACTGCGCGAGCATGATAATACGCTTGACGCAATCCGTGAAATTCATCAGACTGAAATAATTCCGGCGGCGCAGCGGTCCTATCTCGTCGGCGTTGTCGGCAGAGTCGGCGATGCCAACCACCGCCACTACGTTGAACTTTCAAGCGGAACTGCTCGGGAGTTTTCCCGCGATGCGCTCGTCGAGGGACTTGTCGGAGCGCTGGGGCTCGCCAACTCCCTGAAATCAGACGTCGCAAGACTCGCCAGAGAACAAGGCGTGCACGCGTCGCAACCGTCAGGTGACCGGGGAATGTTGGACGACATCCAATCCCGCGTGGCGGGTTTCGAAGAATGCATCAAGAACATCGCCTTGGAGCTTAACGATCTGTCGGCATTGGTGCGGGTTTTAGTGGAAACAACGCGCGAACAGCCGACACTAGCCGATGGCTTGCGTTTGGCGTCTCACGTTGACTCCGGTCTAGAAC
>CAMPKL010000639.1 GCA_946887065.1 uncultured Bryobacterales bacterium | reverse complement strand
GGCACTGGAAGTAGGTCGCATCGAGGTAGTCCGGGTTGCGCAGTTCGACGGCGTAGCGGAAACTCGCGGGGAGGCTGGCCAGGAACGGCTCGAAACGGTTGACGAAGTCGCGCGGCCCCCCTGGGTAAAGCGACTGCGCAAACTCGCCGAACTCGAATACCACCGCGCCGATCTTTTCGCGGTAGGGCATCAGCGGGTCAATGAACTGCGAGCGAAACAATCCGGAATCGAGAAACGACGCGTTCCTGCGTCCCGCAAGGGCGCCATGCCGCGCCAGCTTGGGCCAGATGGGAGTGGTGATCTCCTGGGGAACCTTCAACACGAACTGGAAGTTTTCCGGCGTCTGAGAAAAGAGCCGCTTCCAGTACGAGTCTTCGTAAAACCGGTAGAAGGAAAAATCGCCGCCGACGATCGGGAATGTCTCGGCATACTCCGTCAAGCATTTCGCGTCGAAAGTCTGCCGCGAGAAGCCGCGCCGCGAGCGATAACGCGCGTCGGAATAGATCGAGCCGAGCCAACCTGGGTACTTCCAGGAGCTTGTACCCAAGTACAGCGATTCCGCCGCTAGCGCGCGCAACCGTCCAGCGAAATCCTTGAGCGGAAGTCCAGCAACCTGTTGACTGTCGAAAAGCGGCAGCACTGCACCGCAATTATCGCGAACGTATGATTATCTGCGCCGGACGAGATCCTTGGCGGCTCCTTGGCGGTCCATCAAAAGGTCGAAAAAAGCGCGCTGAAGGCGCATCGCGACGAATCCCAGAACAACCAGTCCTCCGACGACCCACATGATGCCTTGAACGGATATATCGATCACTTTTGCTCCTGGCCGTGCGGGGAGCGCCGGCGGCCTGAAAGAACTGTAGCGCGGAGTACGCCGTTTCGACAGCTAGGTATACGCCCTGGCCTGCTTGGGCGTCCCTAGGAAAGGATTAAGGAGCAGCCGCCCAGGGCTCCACGATGGCTGGGAGGCCGCCTAGGGTAAATGCGCGAAGCCGCCTTAGAACCCAAGCACGTATGCGTAGAACATCGTGAGCAGTCCGATCAGCGACGCTAACAGGACGCTGTGCTTCAGCGTAAAGCGGAACAACTTCGCCTCGTCCGAGGAACTCATTCCCGTCGCAGCTGCGGCGACGGCGATACTCTGCAGGCTGATCATCTTGCCCATCACGCCGCCCGCCGAGTTAGCCGAAGCCATCAGCACCGGGCTCAGGTCCAGCCTGGTCGCAGTAACCACCTGCAGGTTGCCGAATAGCGCATTGGCTGAAGTGTCGCTGCCCGTCAGGAACACGCCGATCCAACCGAGCAATGCGCTGAAGAACGGGAATAGGACACCCGTCGCCGCGAACGCCAGGCCCAAGGTACCCGTCGCTCCGCAGTAGTTCAGCAGGAACGCAAGGCCCAACACGCTGGAGATGGTCAGCAGCGGAAGGGCGAGTTGTTTCGTCGTCGTCCCCAGCGCCCGCATGAACTGCGCCGGCGTAACTCGCAGCACTAAAGCTCCGGCGACGGATGCGAAGAAACAAGCCGTTCCGGCGGCGGATAGCCAGGCGAAGCTGTATATGGCCGGGTATGGCGCCGGTTCGGCTACCACGGGGGCCACGCGCTGTACGACGTTGTGCAGGCCGGGCCACTCTATGGCCACCGAATAACTGTTCAACCACACCTTAATGCTGTCCTGTCCCCACAGCAATACGAAGATCACCAGCAAGAAGTAGGGCGTCCAGGCCGTGATAACTTCGCCGGTCGGGTGTTTTGGCGGCAACTTGCGCTCGCTCGTATCTCCCTCTAGGTGAAATGCATCCGTCGGCTTCCAAACCTTGAACAAGATGATCAAGCTGCCGATTGCGGCCAGTGAACTGCAAATATCCACCAACTCGGCGCCGATGTAGTTCGAAACGAGGAACTGTACTCCCGCAAAACTGCCGCCGCAAACGAGCGCGGCGATAAAAACTCCCTCAAGGGCCTTCCATCCGCCCATCACCATGACCAGATAGGCGGGAATGATCAGCGCAATCGGCGCACAGAGGCGGCCGACCATGGCGCTCAGATCGTCAACAGGCAGTCCCGTAATCACCGCCAACGTCGTGACGGGGATGCCGATCGAGCCGAAGGCCACGGGCGCGGTGTTCGCCAATAGACAAATGCCCGCTGCATAAAACGGCGAGAACCCTAGCCCCACAAGCATCGCGGCGGCGACGGCCACCGGGCTGCCGAATCCCGCTGCGCCTTCGATAAAGGCGCCAAATGCGAAAGCGATGAGCAGCGCCTGCAGCCGCCGGTCCGGCGTGAGGCTGCCGATCGAGTCCTTAATGATTTCGAACTTGCCGGTCTCGATCGACAAACGGTAAAGCAGAATGGCGGAGAACAAGATCCAGCCGATGGGCAACAGTCCGAAGGCGGCGCCGTTCGTGATGGCGCCGAAGGCGGCTCCGGCCGGCATTCCGTACCCAAAGAGCGCTACGCCTATCGCGGCGGCAAGGCCCGCCAGCGCCGCAATCCAGGCTGGCTTTCGATAAACCCCCAGCAAGAGAAGCAGCACGAAGATTGGCAAAGACGCCATGACTGCGGACAAACCGAGACTACCGGCGAGGGGAGTGTAATTTTGTGGCCACATGGAGAACTCCCTTTGATAGGCGACTGGACGGTGTAATGTCAAGTGACGCGCGAATTTCTGGCGTATTAGCGTCTCGCGGGTCGGAACCTTTTCCTCCCGGAACCGCTCGATCCTGCCGTCTGGAACATCCGTGGGTCCGTTCTTGGCCTGCGTCCCTCACGGCAGTCCTATGAGCACACCTAGGGGCAAGCGGAACTCTAGTCCTAGAACTAAACGGGTCGCGTCCGGAACTTGAATAACCGACAACTCCGAACATCCGAGGGCCGTTCCACGGCGCATAAGCGGCTCGCACGCAGTCGACTCATCATCGGAAAGTACCTGCTATTGACGTTCGCGGAGAGTTTGAGCA
>CAMPKL010000638.1 GCA_946887065.1 uncultured Bryobacterales bacterium | reverse complement strand
GTCGCATCGGTCCCGCTGGCCGCCAAGTAAACGCGTCTAACAGAGCAAACCAGACGGCAGCCCATCGCGGCTGCCGTTTCTGTCTGGTTATACGGTTGCGTGTACCGTTTCCGAGTACAGCAATCTCCCCGTATACCCGTCGTGGAACGACACGATGACGTGCGGCCGCGCGTATCGCACCCAGCGGTCCTGTTCCGGGCCCGTCGGGTTGTTGAAGACGTTGTTGACCTGAATCACCGAATAGACCGGCTGCAGGCGTTGCTCATTAGGCACGTCTTCACCGAAGTAGGTCGACCAACGAATGTCGATCGGTCTGCCCATCGAGTTGTAAGGTCCGTTCGGCGGACGCCCGGCTTCTTGACCGGCGTGATGATTCATCGAACTGTGCGGTCCCGCCGCGAACTCCCAAACTGTATCGGTCACCTTGTTGGCGAAGCTGTTATGCAAGTCGCCGGTCATCACCATCACCGGCTTATCCAGCGCATCCCAGAAGGCGATCAGCTCTTCGCGTTCCTCTAGAAAGACCGTCCACGCCTCGTCCTTGCCATCCGTGGGGATGCCGTCCGGCCCGATGGCGAACACGTGCGGAATCATCAGGTTCACCGTTGAGGTCACGAAGAAGAACTCCGCGTCGCTCGCCGCCATCTCCCGCTTCAGCCAGGCTTTCTGCTTTTCTCCCAACATCGACAAACCGCGTTTGTGCGGATCGGCAACGTCGTGCATGCCGCGCATGCTGCGCGTGTCCAAGACGAAGAAATCGCAGTTCGCCACGCGCTTGCGATAGTAATTCAGCCGCCCAATCGAATACGTTTGCGCGCCCGTGGCTTTCGCTGCGGGGGTGATCCGCAAACGATGCGCGTCCAGAACTTCCGCAATTCCGTAAACCCCGGCATTCGGGTCGCCTCGCTCGTCGTCGAAGCGGTCCGGACGCATGCCCGCGTTTGGCGTGCCCCAATGCACCGACAATGTTCCCGCCTCATCGAGGTTGAGTGCCGTGAAATCCGCCTCGGCATCGCTCAGAATGTCGCTGCCCGCTTCCAGTTGCGCCTTGCCGAATTGTGCGCCCTGGGAAGTCGCCGTGGGATTCGCCCAGCCCAAGTAGTCGTACCAGCCTTGCGTGCCGATGTCCTGGAAGACCGCCTTGCGGTTCGTCGTTCCCGGCGTCCCAGCACCCGCCACGTTATCGATCAACTCGTGATCGTCGAACATGAAAAAAGACGGCACTTCGCGATGCCAATTCGACAGGTTCTTGCTCCTATCGAGATAAATCTTGTAGTTCTCCCAAATACCCGCCAGCGTCGGCGCCAAGCGGAGCGGCCGAGGCAATTCCTCAATTCCGATACGGCTAGCCCATTGGTCCGTCGTTAGGTCCCGCCCCTCTTCATAAATGAAATCGCCGTTCAGGATGGAGAAGTGAATCTTGTCCTTGAGTTGCGCCAACATCGTGCCGTAAGCCTGTTGCTCGGGACCTGTCCCGGTCGGTCCTTGGTCGTTGCAGGAACCGTATTCAAAGCAAAAGTTGAACCGCCCGTCCGGATTTGTCGCTTCATGGGCAAAAGTTCGCGCGTCCGGCAGAGTGCGGAAAGAACCGCCGACGCCTGCCCCTTCCCCCATAAACGCCTCGTAGTAGTACTTTGTATTCGGCGTCAGCGCGCTCAGCCGCGCCACTCCCGTCGCATCGTGATCGAGTGTGGTTTGCACTTCGTCCGATGTCTGATTCAATTGACCCGGCTGCGTCCCATAGCGCACACGGAACGTTCCCGGGCTCATTGTTCTGGCCCAGAGCGATACCTCGTCCGACCCCAGCCCGCCCAAGATCGGACCATGGCTGATCCCGTTGCTGTCGGCTGTGCCGCCTCCTGTTTCGTTCTCGCAAGAATTTAGGGTGAGAACTCGCGCGAAAAAGGCGATTAGGGCTAGCAGCAAGCGTCGATTCATGGCCGTCACATTATGGCTCTAGAGCCGGGGGCGCATGCTACACTCCCGCACAAATATGCGTTTATCTAGAGCCCTCTTCGTCCTGTTGATCGCGGCGTTCTCGCTCTCCGGGATCGAACCTGTTCCCACTGCAATTCAGCCTCAAGCAATTCCGGGGGCCCGGCCGCGCAACGTTGTCTTTATCCTGGCCGACGACCACCGCTACGACGCCATGAGTTTCATGGGCCACCAGTTCGCGCGCACGCCGAATATGGACGCCATGGCCGCCAACGGCGTGCATCTCAAGAACGCATTCGTCACCACTTCGCTTTGCTCGCCAAGCCGCGCCTCGATCCTGACTGGGCTCTATACTTTCCGCCACCGCGTCATCGACAACCAGCGGGCCATCCCCGAAGGCACGGTTTACTTTCCGCAGTACCTGCAGAAGGCTGGCTACGCCACCGCTTTCATAGGCAAGTGGCACATGGGCGGCGTCAGCGACGATCCCCAACCCGGGTTCGATCACTGGGTCAGCTTCCGCGGACAAGGCAACTACCTGCCGCCCACCGCCGACTACACGCTCAACGTTGACGGCGAACGCGTCCCGCAGAAGGGCTATATCACCGACGAACTCACCGACTACGCCGTCAGTTGGCTCGACAAGCAATCCGGCGGCGACAAGCCCTTTTTCCTGTACCTGTCGCACAAAGCCGCGCATGCGAACTTCACGCCGGCAGAACGCCACAAAGGCACGCTGGCCGATCTGCCCTTTACGCCGCCTGCCACGCAAGCCGACACTCCCGAGAACTACGCCAACAAACCCCGCTGGCTGCGCGATCAGCGAAACAGCTGGCACGGCGTCGACTTCCCTTATCACTCGGACCTCGACATTGAGCAGTACTACAAGAGCTACGCAGAGACGTTGCGCGGCGTCGATGACAGCGTAGGACGCGTCATGGATCAGCTCAAGGCCATGGGCGTCTACGACGACACGCTGGTCATCTACATGGGCGACAACGGTTTTATGTTCGGCGAGCACGGCCTCATCGACAAAC
>CAMPKL010000637.1 GCA_946887065.1 uncultured Bryobacterales bacterium | reverse complement strand
GTTGGGCAGCCGTGCGAGGCGCTTGCGCTTTCGCACGGTTCTTGGATGAGACGGATTGTGCTAATCCTGTGCGTCACCGCTTGAGGCTTTCGACAACCAGTTAGGGTATCGCTTCCAAACTCGCGCCCTTACCGCCTCGCTACACTTTGGACGCATGCGCGAAGAATGCGCTATCACAGATCGCCTGGCGTGAGGCCGGTGCGCTTTGCGATGCGGGAGAGCATTTTCGGCCCCACTTCGTCTGACGCATGAAAAGCGAATACGAAATCCGGCCACCCGGCGCGTTGAAGAATGCGGTGCGAGCCGCCAGTTTCACGCTTGATCGACCAGCCGATCCGGAGGAGCGCTGCCAGAAGCTGTCCTGCTCGAACAGATCGCCAGTTCATCCGTGTATAGCGAAGACACCTTGGATTTCGGGGACTTCTTCGCCATGCTCAAGTCGATCAGCGAGCACGCGGAACGCAAGCGCCTTTGCCTTGGCAACTGCTTCGTCGCGGCTGGAGCCGTAGACCATAACACCAGGCAATTCAACAACTTCGCCAACCCAACGGCCGTCGGTTTCGCGTTCGAGATCTACCGTAAAGTCGCTCATGTGTCTCATCGTACAACGAGGCAGCGCATTCATGCACTCCGGCTGGTGCGCTCTGACGCGAAGAAGTGTCGGCCGACGCGGGTGTCCGATCGACATCTGGTTTCTGATACGCGAAGGAACGTATTCGGCAGGTTACTCACGCGTTAGGAACAGGTGCTACCGACCTCTGTCCGCGTGCGGAGTAACTCGACTGTCAGTATCGTGAGAACCGTACGGGCAATGTCCATGCAATCGTGGGCTGCGCCGATCAACGTGGTTTCAGAGTCGGCCTTCTCGCAGGGAAGCACGCCATCGCATCGTTCCTTCGGTCTGCCCAACGGATCTCACGCTAAGCTGTGCGGCCGGTTCCGCGTGCGGAAGCCGAAGCGGCGCGGCGGTTGCCGCGAATGACGTTCGCAGAACCGAGTCGCGAACTGCAACCGCCGTGACGCCGCCGCGCTTGCGACGACGCAGGCAGCTCGGCTGCCGGGCCGAAGCCGGGCCGCACCAGCTTCAGCGTGAAGTTAGCCGCCGCCGCTAATGCCGGCCAAGCGCCTTCTCGACGGCTTTCGGGTTCTCAGCAGCGATCTTGAGAAGCGCTTTGGCCGGACCATGGGGATGACGTCGCCCCTGCTCCCAATTGCGAAGGGTGGCTACGCTCACTCCGATCATAAGTGCGAACTCGTCTTGCGACTTCTTGAGCTTCCTTCGAATTGCCTGCACATCTTCCGGCCTGAAGACAAACTCCCGACTCGGCTTAGCCTCACCGCGAAGAATGCGGCCACCTTCACGAACGCTCTCGATCAGCTCATCAAAATCTTCCGGGTTCATTTGAACTCCTGTTGCACGGCCTTCGCCAGAATTCGTTTTTGATCAGCGGTGAGATCTTTCTGCTCGCTCTTGCGGTAAAGAAACAACATGAGGATGATTTCGCGCTCAGCGTGCCAGTAGTAAATAAGCCGAAGTCCGCCTCGTTTCCCGCGACCCACTTCTTTCCATCGGAGCTTCCGGACGCCACCGGTTCCCTCGATCAAATCGCCTTGCCCAGGACGACGCAGAAGCGCTTCCTGGACAAGGCGGTAGTCGTCGTCTAACAGAGCATCGGTGATGCGGCGAGTGAATACGCTCGTCTCGACAAACCTCACACCTCAATACTACGCCATTGGCGCAGATGGTCGCAACACCGACTGCCTGCCGAGTGTTCCCACGTCCAACAAACGGCGGGGACGCACGGCGCATGTACGAGTCCGCGAACACGTTCGCCTAGTTCAGCGGGCGGACTGACGGCGCGGGATTCCGGCTCCCGGGTTCCTTCGCCCGTGCGACCGCCCAGAGTGACATTGCGTGCGGCTAACGGCTCTATCGCTAACCTGCGCGGCCAGGGCCCACGCGGCTACACCCCGTGGCGCGGCGGCTGCCGCGCATACTGCTGGACAGCAACGCGTGATCTGCAGCCGACGTGACACCGCGCAGGTACTGTTCAGCCCAGGCGCTTCAGCGCCGGGCCGAAGCCGGGCCGCGACGGGTTCAGCGATGAGTTAGGTCGGCGGGCCCGCGACTTCCCATCCTGCCGTTGATGGGACGAGTCTCCAGACCCAAATATGCCTAGCGCCGAACGTTTCACAGACGACAAAACCGTTGACGTCTACGTAAAACGTGCGAGATGGCCCGCCGTCTTTGGGAACATACTCCAGTTGCTTGACCGCGCGACCTCTCGAACAGTCATTACTCCAGGCATCGGACGCGTCTTTACTTCTAAACGTTACATTTCGCGGCTGGCCGAGACGTTTGATGAGTTCAAGTTCCGATACCCCGCTCGGAATCTCGGCGTGGATCACCGCTTTCATCCAACGGCGAGAGCTGTAGACCTGCAACCCGAAGAAGAGTGAGAAGGCACCGACCGTTGAAAGCGTTCCAACCAATGTAAGCCGGCGCCAGTTGAGGGGCGAACCGCGGAGTAGGAAAGCCCCGAAGCCTCCGCCAAACAGGACGAGGTACGGTGCCAGGCGCAAGGTGGCCCAGAGCGCTGAGTCGATTCCCATGACCGGATGGAAGAGCAGCAGTACCGATCCGGTAAGGCAGGGAAAGACTACTGCGGTCAGGGCTCCGATGGCTACTGCTCGCGCGCCGCGTGGAAACTGTCGTGCTTTGTCTGAAAAGTTGTCGGCCATGTCTCCAGGTATACGCGATCGGCGCCAGCGGCGCGCCTTGCCGTGCTAGATGAGACACTTGACCGGACCGATTTGCAACCGGCATGACACCTAACTCGGGCGCCGTGGTCACCACAAGAACGATGTAACCAAGTTGCGTTCCTTCGCCCCGTGCGGCCGCGCAAAAGGTCCCACCGTCCGCCTAACGGCATGGGCGCTAAGCTGCACGGCCAGGGCCTTCGTGTTTACTCCCCG
>CAMPKL010000636.1 GCA_946887065.1 uncultured Bryobacterales bacterium | reverse complement strand
CCAAGCGCGCAACCTGTTCGAAATGTTCCACCAGATGGTCACCCGGCCGGAAGCCAATCCGGATCCGGACCACGCCCTCGGCATGGGCAAGATGGCCGTCTTCGCCGGCGTGAACGAATTTCCCGCACGCGTCAAGTGCGCCACCTTGGCCTGGCACACCATGAAGAACGCGATCGAAAACGCCCACGAACCGGCCAAAACGGAGTAATCGCATGACCCCTGAAGAGAAAGAAGAACTCCGCGAAGAAGTGATCGCCGCCTTGCAAGACGTTTACGACCCGGAGATCCCGGTCGACATCTACAAACTCGGCCTGATCTACAACATCGACATTTCCGACACGGCCGACGTCGCCATCCGAATGACCCTCACCACGCCCAACTGCCCCGCCGCGCAGTCGCTGCCTGAGCAAGTCAAGCGGAAGACGGCGGAACTCGAAGGCGTCAATTCCGCCGAAGTCGAGGTCGTCTTCGATCCGCCGTGGACGCCGGCGCAGATGGACGACGCGGCCAAGCTGACCCTGAACATTCTTTAGCGAACCGAGGACCAAGTTATGCAGTTCAGCGCGCAAGAAGAATACGGCCTCCGTTGCCTGCTGCGGCTTGCCGCACGGCCGAGCCAGAGCGTGACGATCCCCGAGATCAGCCACGCCGAGGGCATCTCCGTGCCTTACGTCGCCAAGCTGATGCGCCTGCTGCGCGACGGCGGCCTCGTCACCAGCGAGCGCGGGCAGTCCGGCGGCTATCGCCTGGCGCGGCCGGCTGGGAAAATTTCAGCCGCCGAAGGCCTCGCCGCTCTCGGCAGCAAGTTCTACGGCGGCGAGTTCTGCGAAAAGTACGCAGGCAACGAGGACGAGTGCACGCACACCACGAACTGCTCGATTCGCTCCCTTTGGCGCGCCGTGCAAATGGCCGTCGATCAACTTCTGAGCCGCACGACCATCGAAGACCTCGCCCGCAATGAAGAGCAGATGAATCGCTTTGTCGACAATCTGGTCGTCCTCAGCGCGGCGCCCGGTTCAACGCCGATCCAGTAAGAGTCCATGCCTACACAAGAACAAGTTCAAAATGCCCTGCGCGAAGTTATCGATCCCGCCTTCGGCAAAGACATCGTTTCACTCGGCCTGGTGCAGGAGCTGAAGGTCGCCGGCGGCCGCGTCGCGCTCGATCTGCAAATCGTCCGCTCTTCCGCCACAGCCAATAACGACCTCAAGCAGCAAGTCGAACGCGCCCTCAAGAGCGTTGAAGGCATCGAGGCTGTGGAGGTTCGTCTCACGTCTCGCGCCCGATCCGCCGGCACGGGAACAGGCCAGGGCGAGTTGCCCGGCGTCGCCAATGTCATCCCCATCGCCTCGGGCAAAGGCGGCGTCGGTAAATCCACCGTCTCAGCCAACCTGGCAGTGGCGCTCGCGCAAACCGGAGCCCGCGTTGGTTTGCTCGACGCCGACGTCTACGGGCCTTCGATCCCCATGATCATGGGCGCCAAAGAAGCCCCGCAACGCGGCGGGCGCGGCATCCTGCCGGTGACGTGCCACGGCGTGAAGATCATTTCCACCGGCTTCTTCACCAAGCCGGATCAGGCGGTCGTCTGGCGCGGGCCGATGCTCTCGAAGATGCTCACCGACCTGGCCCGTCAAGTCGAATGGGGCGAACTCGATTACCTACTGGTCGATCTGCCTCCGGGCACCGGCGACGTGCAACTGACCCTGTGCCAGCAAGTCGCCTTGACAGGCGCCGTGATCGTGACGACCCCGCAGCCCGTCGCGGCCGCCGTAGCCGAGAAGGCCATCATCATGTTTGAGCAGCTTAAGACGCCCATCCTGGGCCTGATCGAAAACATGTCTTATTACGAATCGCGCAAGACCGGCGAGCGCGAGCTGATCTTCGGCGCGGGCGGCGCCGCGACCCTGGCCCACAAATGGAAGGCTCCGCTGCTGGCGCAGATTCCCTTGGCTACGACCGTACGCGAAACTTCCGACGGAGGCACGCCTATCGTCCTCGCCGACCCCGACGCGCCCGCGGCCAAGGCTTTTGTTGAAGCGGCCGCCAAGCTCGCCGTTGAGATCGCCATAAAGAACGCCAACGCCGACAAGCCCGTCGAGATCAACTTCTGAACCGGATGCCCAAGCCGATCCGTATCAATCGTCATGGCGCGCACGACATCGCCATCGAGTGGGACAACGGCCAGACCGTCGCCTACCCCGCACGATTTCTGCGTCTGAATTGCCCCTGCGCCCAATGCGAAGACGAGGTCACCGGCAAGCGCATCGTCCAAGACTCGATGCTGCCGATCCTTACCTACCCGACCAAGATCGAACACGTCGGCCGCTACGCGATTCAGATTTTCTGGAGCGACAGCCACTCCACCGGCCTTTATACCTGGGAAACGCTATGGGACCTCGCCTCCAAAATCGACGACTGGAAGGCCTCCATCAAACCGCCCAAGCACTCCTTGCAGTAGTTCTTCTCGCGACAGCCGCCTCCGCCCAAACTCCCGTCGTCAACGCCGGGGGCATCGTCAACGCCGCGGACTTTCGTCCCGCCTCTCTGTCTGGTGGAGCCGTAGCCCAGGGCTCCATCTTCAGCCTCTTCGGCTCGGACCTCTCCGCCGGCACGTTTGACGCTGCCGGCTTCCCCCTGCCGCGCCAGTTCAACGGCGTGCGAGTCGAGGTTGTCGCATCCGGCGTCATCTACGAAGCGCCCCTGCTTCACGTCGATCCGCTGCAGATCAACGCCATCTTCCCCTCCGGCGTCCCCGTCGGCCCAGCCGCGGTCCGCGTTGTCCGCGCCGGACAGGCGAGCAATCCCGAGCCCGTCAAGGTGGTCCGTTGGTATCCCAGCCTCTTCTTGGCGAGCCCTTTCGCAACGCAGGAAGCCTATTCCAACAACCGCCAGGAAGCAGCAGCCCAGCGTTATTTCGACGGCCAGGCAGAGCAGCTAACTCTTGACAGGCCAGCCTACGCCGGAGGCCACGTAACGC
>CAMPKL010000635.1 GCA_946887065.1 uncultured Bryobacterales bacterium | reverse complement strand
GTTCGGGCGGCTAGGACTGCGGGCAGCGAACCCGCAAAGATCGCCGTGACGGCCGTCAAGGCCAAACCGCAGAGGAGAACGCCTGGGTTGACGCCGATGAGTTCCTGCCGCGGAACGGTCGGGGGCAGAAAGCTTAGAAGGAGCGGCAGGCAGATCCAGGCTGCGGCGATTCCTCCCATTCCTCCAAGGAGAGCCAAGACAGCGCTCTCGACAAGCATGCTCCGTACCAGACGACCGGCGCCGGCTCCAAGCGCGGCTCTTACGGCCAGCTCACGGCGGCGGTTCAAGCCGAGAGCGGTGAGGATGTTGGCGATGTTTACAGCTGCTACGACCAAGACTAGCGCGACCGCGCCCAGCAGAAACCAGAGCGTTGTATTGACTCCGCTAACGACGGAATCGAGCAGGCTCGAGACGAGCACTCCGGTTTTGCCGTGCGGGTCGAGATTCTCCGCGACGAGATTCGCGTGGACCGCCGCGAATCGATCCTGCGCGGCTTGGATTGAAAGTCCGCCGGCGATGCGACCGATCACCATAACGTTTTTCCAGCCCCGTCGGGCTTCGTCGGTCAACGGCGTCCAGAGAAGGGGAGGACCCCCAGGAAGCATGAGATTCCAGACAGAATCCGGATCCCGAGGCCCTGCAAAACCTGCAGGCATGACGCCGATGATCGAGTGCGAAGCTCCGTCGAGCACGATGCTAGCCGCCAGGGCGTCGACGCTAGCGCCGAAACGTTCACGCCAGAACGTCTCACTCAGCACGACCACGGGCGGAGCGCCCGGCAAATCGTCGGCGGGTTGAAGCCTGCGACCGAGGATAGGTTCGACGCCAAGAGCCTCGAAGAATCCGGATGTCGCTTCTTGGCCCTTGACGAGTATGTCGGCCTCGGCGGCCCTTGTGATGAACGAGGCATCGATGAAGGCGCCCATGGATTCAAAACCTGTGTCGGCGTCGAGCCATCGATACAGCATGGGGGCCTGCGGATCGAGTCGGTCGATGCTGTACCCCTCCTGTAGCGACTGGGACGTCTCGTAGATGCGAGCTAGACGCTCTGGTTCGGGGAAAGGCAGCGGCCGTAGTAAGACGCCGTCAACAACACTGTAGACGGCGGTCGTCGCTCCAATGGCGAGAACGATCGTGGCGATGACGGTGAGCGATGTTCCCGGTTTGCCCCACAGAGACCTCAACGTATGTTTCAGATCCAGATCCAATCCGTGTGCCGTCATCGCAAGTTCACCTCGCAATATTCTTAGGCACGCGTGGGGCCGTTGCAACTTGGTTGATCTCGTACGGGGCAGGCCCCTTCGGTGTAGCGAATTTGGGATCTCCGCGTCCGTTGGCGGACGGCGCGATGTGGAGCGATGCGGACAGTCCCAAAGTTCGAAGGATCACATTGGGCAGCGACAGCGGGCGATCACCAAATCCAGACGCTGACGTCTTGGTCGGGCTGACGAACGTCGACGAGCTTCGTACGAGCGACGCCGTGCAACGCTCCGGCGAGTTCGCCGATCCTGAGGTGGCCGTCGTCTGCTGCACGCGCCGCCGCGTGCAGCGCAGCCATCGGAACGGTCACATGGACGGTTTGGTCACGGTCGACGACCGACACATCGAAGGTTTGGCCTATTTTCCGGATCGAGACGTTGAGACCGGGCTCTTCCACGTGAACCATCTCGAAGTCCGGAGCCTTCGCAAGCTCGTCGACGATCGGGCGTAGCATCGGCAGAAATTCGCGAGCCTCGGGCGGCAGGTCGACCTGCTGGGCTTGGGCTCCGCCGATTCGCAGAGCGATATTGGCGAGGAAGACGGGGGCGGGAACCATCAGCCTCCAGCCCTCCTCCTTCTGGTGAACGTAGACGACGAGCCAACTCGTGCTCAGCACGGTGACGATCATCAGGCCAACCAAGCCGCCGACAATGCCCAGAAAGACACGCACGGGCTAGTCTCCCTGAGAACCGATCCAGACACGGACGGTTTCGTCCCCGTCTTCGACGTGCACGATGTCGCCCGATTTGCCTTCGAGTTCATTGATGGCGGCGAGCAAATTGAAGCTTTCGCCGTCGCCGCTGAGCAACGCATCGACGACTCCGATCGGGATATCGACTTTGACCCGCTCGGAATTCTCGCCCGTCTTATCCACGCGGATACGCACCCAGTCGCCGTCGCGGGCCACCCGTACCGTCTCGTCGGCTTCTTGCACCGTGACGAACTCGGCATTCCCGGCGTTCTTGATTTCCGCCCAAAGCTTGCGGATGTCGGCGATCGACACGTCGTGCTCGTTGAGTTTCTCGACGGCCTTGTCGGTGAATTGCTTAGGGGCCATGCCCAGAGCCACTTTGGCGACCGAGAGGGGCAGATTCACGTTCACCTTGGAGGGCTTATCGCCCCCCTCGTTGACCTCAACGTGCAGCCAATTCGAGGTCTGCGCCCACATGGGGGCAGCTAAGCTCAGGCAGGCAGCAAAGGCTGCCGTGCGCACAAATCGTCCTGCCATCTTCGTAATCCTCCTGAAAGCAATTCCTAGTGGAACTGCCAGGAAGGTACGGACTGGGAACGGGAAAGTTCCGGCTGGCCGGCGATTTTGAGACGGACGGTTAGTTGAGGTAGTAGGCGCGATAGAGGGTATCGCGTTGCTTGGGAATAAACCCGGCATCGCGAATCATGCGGCGCAGATCTTCTTCGGTAGCCGAGTGCTGAGCGCCGGCTTGACTGACGACGTTTTCTTCGAGCATGACGCTGCCGACGTCGTTCCCGCCGAACTTTAGCCCCAGCTGACAAACCTTCAGGCCTTGGGTCACCCAGGAGGTCTGGATATTGACGATGTTGTCAAGATAAAGGCGGCAGATCGCCAAGGTTTTCAGAAACTCGACCGCGGTCGCCTCTTCGGGGACCTTCTTGCCCAGGGGATTATTGACCGGTTGAAACGGCCTTTATACCTTGGCCGTTACAACCGGTCAATAATCCCCTGGGCAAGAAGGTCCCCGAAGAGGCG
>CAMPKL010000634.1 GCA_946887065.1 uncultured Bryobacterales bacterium | reverse complement strand
GGAGCCCGGCAAGGGGGGTGAGGGGCCGGGCTCCGATCCAGCAAATGGAGAACTAACTCAGGCGCCAGCCTTCATCGAGGCGGAAGGTGAGAACCGATTCGGCGGGAATGCGAACTTGTTCGCCGCGGGTCAGCACTTGGGCTGCCGCGCCGCCGGCGGCGCCTACCGCCGCGCCGATGGCAGCGCCTTGACCGCCGCCGGCAACCGCGCCGATGAGCGTGCCGATCGCGGCCGCGCCTCCGACCATCTCAGCCGTTCGGCGATTTGTGCCGAGTCCAGCGGGCCCGCCTTCCTCGGTAGTCGCGGTGGCGACGTCATACTTGCGCCCGCGTACCGTCACGGAGTTGACGCCGAGCGAGACCGTGCGAGTTCCTACGGCGCCGCCGCTGTCGACAGCGACCACGACCAGTTCGGCTTCAGAACCGCGCGGCACGATGATGCTGCCGGAACGGTCCACGATGTCTTGCGCTACTTCCGCCCTGAAGGTTCTACCGGGCTCGTTGGTTTCGATATTCTCGTTCACGCGTACCGCGAAATCGGTCCCGGGCGGAATGTAGTTCGGGTCATCGGTGTCCGCTTGCACCGTCCCGGTTGTCGGCGTGGTGGGGCGATCTTGATCTGTTCGGGTGAGCTGGCTGGTGCTGCAGCCGAAAGCCAACACCGACGCCAGTAGAGCTGCTGCCATGGTTCTGCTTCTCATGTCCTTTCTCCTTTCGGGTGCGGGCGCGGTGTCTCTGCCGGGTAGATAGGCAAACCGTCTAACCTGTTACAGAGGCAGCTGGGGCTGTCGACACGTATGGAGGCGTTGTGATCGCTCGTTTACGCGGCATCATTCTTGAGAAAAAACCGAACGCGGCGGTGGTCGACGTAGGCGGAGTGGGCTACGCCTTGACCATTCCGATCTCGACGTTTTCGAGCCTGCCGAATGTTGGAGACGAAGCTGCACTCCACGTCCACACGCACGTTCGCGAGGACGTGCTGGCGCTGTTCGGATTTCTCACGTCCGTCGAGAGAGACATCTTCGAAAAGCTGATTTCGGTGAATGGCGTCGGACCGCGGTTGGCCGTCACGGTCCTGTCCGGTTTGCCGACCGCCGAACTGCTCACGGCGATCCGGAGCGGGGACGTGAACATGCTGATAAAGATCCCTGGGGTTGGGCGAAAAACGGGCGAAAGGATTATCCTAGAGCTACGCGAAAAGTTGGGCGCGATGGAAGGCGCTTCAGAGGGCGGCGTGCAATCGGCAATGAGCGGGTTGGAACACGACGTGATCTCGGCGATGGTCAATTTGGGTTGTTCGGCCGATGCCGCCGGCGCTGCCGTCAAAAAGGCGCAGCAGGACGGAGCCGATGCCGAGTTCGAACCGCTCTTCCGCAAGGCGCTCAGCCTGGTTCGCCGTTAGGACTTGATCGTGGGTGAAGAGCGCATCGTATCGGCCGCTCCGATTGAGGAGGACCGCCAACTCGACTTGGCGCTGCGTCCCAAGTCGTTGGACGACTTTGTCGGCCAAGACAAGCTCAAAGAGAACCTGGCGATCGCCATCGAAGCCGCTCGGCGGCGGGACGAAGCTCTCGATCATATTCTGCTCTACGGTCCTCCAGGGCTAGGCAAGACGACGCTGGCCACCATCATCGCCAACGAGTTGGATGTGCGCATCGACTACACGGCGGGTCCGGTACTGCAGAAGAAGCTGGACTTGACCGGGGCGTTGACGGCGATTCAGGGCAAACAGGTCTTCTTTATCGATGAGATTCACCGCTTGCTGCCTGACGTGGAGGAGATGCTCTACTCGGCGCTTGAGGACTATCGTGTCGATCTAATGGTCGGGGCCGGGCCGGGAGCGAGAACCCATTCCATTCCGATTCCGGCGTTTACAGCGATTGGAGCGACGACTCGAGCTGGGCTGATCAGCGCTCCGCTGCGCGGCCGGTTTGGGCTGGTATTGCGCCTCAATCCGTACGAGACGGCGGAGCTGACGCGGATTGTGGTGCGGTCGGCGTCGTTGCTGGGCGTCGAGATTGATGCGGAGGGCGGCCTAGAGATCGCTAAACGCAGCCGGGGCACACCGAGAATCGCCAACCGTTTATTGCGCCGCGTACGGGATTACTCGGAGGTTCGCGGCGACGGCTATATCAATCGGGAAACCGCGAGGATCGCGCTCGATCTGCACGAGGTCGACCCGCATGGGCTCGATGAGATCGATCGCAAAGTGATGCACACGATTCTGGCCAAGTACGGCGGCGGGCCGGTGGGCTTGGGCACGATTGCCGCTTCGGTCGGCGAGGATGCGAGCACCATCGAAGAAGTTTACGAGCCTTACCTGATGCAACTCGGATTTCTGGACCGTACCCCTCGCGGGCGGGTCGGCACACAACTCGCGTTTGAATACTTCAAGCTCAGTCCCCCGTCACGAGGGCAACTGGGATTAGAACTGTGACCGCCCGCGGCACGGACGGGGGGCGGAACAGTTTAGACTGGTGAGTTCAAATCTATGAGCGCTGCGCGTTATATCGCGATTGAAGGACCGTTGCGAGTCGGTAAATCGAGCTTGGCCAAGGCCTTGGCGGCCCGCATCCATGCCCGCACCGTCCTCGACACGGAACAGAATCCGCACCTGGAGGACTTCTATAGGAATTCTCCGGGAGCAGCCTTTCGGACTCAGATGTTTTTCCTATTCGAGCGGTTCAAACAGTTGAGCAAGGCAGGGCTGGAGCACTCCCATACTCCTGTCGTAGCGGACTATATCTTCGAGAAAGACAAGCTGTTCGCTTACCTCAACCTGACCGACGAAGAGGCATCGATTTACGATAGCTACTATCAATATTTTCACGAATCGGTTCCCACGCCGGACTTGGTGATTTACCTGAAGGCATCGCCTGAAGTCTTGCGCGAACGCATTGCCCGCAAGGCGGTCACGGCCGAGGCCAAGATATCCAGCGACTATCTGCAGGAAACGGTGCGCGCCTACGAGCACTTTTTCTCGCACTATCGCGC
>CAMPKL010000633.1 GCA_946887065.1 uncultured Bryobacterales bacterium | reverse complement strand
GATCGATGGCGAGTAGCAACGCCATGGACCGGACCAAGAGTCCGGCGCCGACAACTAGCACGAGCGACAGCGCGATCTGGGCGACGATCAACACATCGCGAGTATTACGGTCCCCCGATCTGCTCGCGGTGGGGTTCTGACGCAGACCCGCCAACGCGTCGACACGCGACGCACGCCAGGCGGGCAAGACGCCGATGATCAGTGCCGTCGCGAGTGCGAGCGCGAAGCAGCATGCGACAATGGGCCAGTTCAATCCGGTGTCCGAGATAGGAGGTAGGGTTCCAAAGCTGATCGCCTGGAGTCCATGTATCCCGGCCCACGCTATTGATAAAGCCAAGAGGGCGCCGGCCAGGGTCAGCATGAGGACTTCAACCAACGTTTGAGATAGGATCGTTCGTCGCGCGGCGCCGAGGCCTCGCCGAATTGCCATCTCGTGCTTGCGTTCGATACCGCGCGTGACGAGGAGCGCTGCGAGGTTAGAGCAGGCCACCAAGAGAATCAAGCCGACGGCGCATACGACGACCCAAAGCCCGCCCTTGACCTCGGAGATGGCCTGCTCCCCTGCTGTTCTGAGGACGATGCGCTTCCCACCGTTGCCATGGTTGTTGTCGGAGAACATGGCTGCTTGGCGGGTAATCAACTCAGCGGCCGCATCTTCGACCGAGAAGCCGTCGGCGAGTCTTGCCACGGTTACGGTCGGATCGGTCGCTTCCAGGCGGCTCGCCTCAGGGGGCAGCATGAAGAGCTGGTAGTTCTCGAACGGATAGTCGCCCTCGACTTCTAGGGGCAACACGCCAATGATTACGAACAACTCTCGGCCAAACGAAGAAAGATGGATCGACCTTCCGATGGCTTTTGGATCTCCTCCGAAACGGCGTTGCCACAGACTATGAGTCAGCACGACGTAGGGCGCGTTCTCGCGAGCATCCTGTTCGCTGAACCAGCGTCCGAGTTGGGGCTCGACGCGCAACACCGAGAGAAAGTTAGGGCTTGCCCAAACTGATCGGATGCTTTCCGGCTCTCCTTCTTGAATTTCGGATGTGGTCAGTTGAGCAACTGCAATATTGCTGATCGAACGAAACGACTCTCGCTCGGCATAGAACGGGACCTCCGGCGCGGAGAAAAGAGCTTGCGGGTTGCCCCACAAGTGGCGGATGTCCTCTTGGATGGCGATGACACGGTCTGGCCGTGGATACGCTGGCGGTGTCAACACCAGTTGATTGATGACGCTAAAGATGGCCCCGTTGGCGCCGATGCCGAGCGCCAGCGTGACCAAGCAGACGGCAGTGAAGCCGGGCGAACGGGCAAACATCCGCAGAGCGAAACGCACGTCGCGGCGCAGGCCGTCCAGCCAGGCCAGGGTCCGCACGTCACGGCACTGCTCTTTGACCTCGTCCAGATGCCCGAACTCCAGGCGCACCTTGCGCCGCGCCTCATCGGGCGATAGTCCGGCAGCGATATACTCGGCGACTTGTTCCTCAAAATGGAAACGCAACTCCTGGTCCAGGCGTTTCTCGGAGCGAATACGAAACCAGCGTTGCATGGCCTACTCCGGTACTCATGATGAGGGCAACGGCCGCCGAGAGACGGTCCCAATTATCGGACTCCGCTTCGAGCTGCTTGCGGCCCTTAGCCGTCAGCTTGTAAAACTTCGCCTCGCGGCCGCTCTCAGTCAGCTTCCAGTCAGCCGTCAGCCAGTCGCGGTTCTCAAGCCGGTGGAGGGCAGGGTAGAGCGACCCCTGTTGCACCTGCAGAACGTCGCTGGAGATGTGCTGGATGCGCTTCGAAATCGCATACCCGTGGACCGGGCCGAGCGCCACCACCTTGAGGATCAACATGTCGAGCGTGCCTTGCAGCAAATCGCTTTTCTCTGGCGGCATAATGTTATGACAATCTACACGTAGATAGGTAGATTGTCAAGGTGTGGTCCGTCAGCGAGAATGTATCCACGCCTGGTGTTGTTCCGGCGTCAGCGTTTCATGCAGAATTCCGCGCCAGCCTTGTACTGCCTACTGCTCCTGGCGGCAGCGGGTTACAGCGTACGGCCAGAGGTCCACGCACCCGAACTGCATGCTCCCCGTGCCGGAGCCTGCTGAACTGCGTGAGGACCTTTTAGCAAGTCTGGAACGTCGTGCTGTCGCGGCGCTTCAGGCAATCCAACACGCCGACGACCGACGCGAGTTCGAGCAGCAGCGCGAGCCTCTGCGCGAGAAGCTGCATGCATCGCTCGGGCTCGATCGCTTGCCTGCAGCCGACGGCACCGAGGTAGTTACGACCGGCATCGTCGAACGTCAGGGCTACCGTGTCGAGAAGTTGTTGATTCCGACGCTGCCAAGCTTGTGGGCACCGGCACACCTCTATCTACCCGCCGTGTTGGACAAGCCGGCGCCCGCAGTCCTACTGGCCGCGGGGAACTGGCCCGACGAAGGCAAATCGCACCCCGACGCCCAGGCCTTCGGCATCAACATGGCTCGACAGGGCTTTGCCGTATTGGTCTACGATCCGCTGGGCTTCGGCGAACGCTCCGATTCGCCCAGCGACCACAACCGCACGGATCTGCTGATGGTCGGCATTACTCCGCAGGGCTTCGTGCAATACGAACTGCGCCGCGCATTGGATTATCTTGAGTCGCGTGAAGACGTCGACCGCGAACGCATCGGCGTCACTGGCGCCGACGGCGGCGGCTGGGACGCCTGGCTGTTGGCCGCGCTTGACGACCGCGTCCGCGCCGCAGTCATTGTCGATGAAGCGACTGACATGCGTGATCGCATTCGAACCCGCGAGCCGCGTCGCGCGGGCAATCATAGCTGGGTCGTGCCGGGCATGGCGCACTACGCCAACGTCCACGACTTGCTGGCTCTCGTTGCGCCGCGCCCACTGTTGCTGGTCGACGCGAAAGGACCGACTTACGACTATGCCGCCAACGCATACGCAACACTGCAGGCCCGGTCAGCGGTGTCGTTGTTTGAAGAGGGCGGCGATGGTCCCGGCTATCCTCGTGCGACGCGC
>CAMPKL010000632.1 GCA_946887065.1 uncultured Bryobacterales bacterium | reverse complement strand
CGGTTCTCGCGAACGATGTACTTGATCAGTTCGAGCGGCTCGCGCAGCACGCCTTCGCGATAGTCGGCGGTAATTCGGCCGCGAGCCTTGCGCTGTTCCGCCTCATCGCCGGCGCTGCTGAGATCGTACTTTTGATACCAATTGCGCGTCGTGCCGAAAAACTCGTAAGGCAGCGCCCGCTCGGGCAGGCCTTCATAGCCGCGGGTTAGCAATATGTCATTGAACCCTTCGCCGAGCCGAACGTAGAAGGCGGGTTCGTTCATGAGCGCATCGAGAATCGGGTTGAGAGCCGCCAGCCCCTGAGATTGGACAGCGCTCAGTTCCGAATCGGTCGGCAGACGGCCCGCGAGCGATAGAGTCAGGCGTCGAACCAGCTTGCGGTCGTCCACCATCGAAATCGATTCGAAAAGCGGAGCGTCCGGGGAAGCGGCGGCGGCGTCCGACGGCGTCTTAGCGCCGGCAGGCGTTTGATTGACGCCGCGAACAAAGCTTTCCAAGACCCGAAATTCGGGTGAGTCCAGCTTGACGACCATGCCGCCGCCGTGCGGCGTCCGATTGGTCGCCTTAAGCAGCGCCAGCCATTCGCCGTCTCCGCGTACACGTGCGATCGTTTCGAAGGTGGCTCGATTTTGGTCGAGAGCACCAGTTCTTTGATCGGCCGGCTCCTTCGAAGGATCACGCAGTACGAAGCGGGTGCGGCCGGCCGCACCGGTTGCCGTGTGACAGTTGACGCAAGTCTTTGAACCTACCTTTGGCCACAGTTCCTGGCCAAAGTAGTCGTGAACGCTATCGAACTCCGCGGCCGGAAGAAACGCACAGGCCCAGAAAACGACGGCGCCGATGCGAACCGAAAGGCGCATTGGCTAACTGCATTCTCACCCCACGAGTGCAGAACCGCAACCGGCACGTCTGATCTCGCGGAACGCCCGCACCACGCAAGCCGCAGCCACCCACTAGAACTATAGTCCCACCGGCCAACAGGACGTGACTGGGCGAATTAGGTAGGAACATCTATAGCTGGCCCTGAAAGCCGCTGATACAACTAACGTAGCCGGGCGGTAATGGCATCACTGTAGGTCCATGTTGCGCGGCGGGGGAGACAATGCACAAATCAGCACTACATCTGGGTTCGGTCTTCAGGCTGAGCCTCATATTCGTTCTAGCAACAGCGGCCGTGGCGGCCCCTGTGACCTACGGACCGGGCACGACCGGGGCGATCTTGGACGTTTTCACGAACGAGTTCACACTCACCGTGCCGGACAGCGTCGTCATAACCGACGTCAATGTGGGCATCAACCTCACGCACACTTGGGATGGCGATCTCGATATTTTCATCATCTCGCCGCTCGGTACGATCGTGGAGTTGAGCAGCGACAACGGCGCGTCTGGCGATAACTACATCAATACAATCTTCGATGACGAGGCGGGCACATTGATCGCCGCTGGGGCGGCGCCGTTCACCGGCTCATTCCAGCCGGAAGGCTTGCTTTCCGCTTTCGACGGTGAGAATGCCTTGGGTTTGTGGACCCTGCGAATCATCGACGATCAGGCCCTCGATGTCGGGTCTCTCTCCAATTGGTCGCTGACGATTGACAGCGACGCTCCGTCGTCGGTACCGGAGCCCGGCACGTTGAGCTTGCTCGGCGTCGCCGGTCTTGCTTTGATCGGGATTCGCCGGCGCCGCACGGTCTAACGCCGGCTGTAGACCTGAGTGGGCGCACGAACACGCTATCAACCTTTTCGCGGCGCCGGCCTTGTCGGCGCCGCGATCGTTGTTTGCAGCCTGCTCCATTGTTCTCCGGCGCGGCCGGAGATCAGCGAGGGAGCGATCGGCACCTTTCCGGTTTACCTTCGAGAACAACTCGAAGGCCCGCACCCAGGCAGGGTGCTGCTGGCCTACGAGCTCTTTGATCTAGCGGTTCCGCAACTGGAATATGCGGTCGCTCGCGCGCCAGGCTCTCTAGCCGACCGCTACTATCTGGGTCTCGCACAGGCCGGCGCGGGATTGCATCCGCAGGCCGCCGAATCGTTCCGCGAGGTCTTGCGCCTGGACCCATCCTACGCAGGCGCACACATCCGGCTGGGCGAAGCGCTGTTGCTGGCGGAGCAGCCGGCGGAAGCGGCTGCCGCGTTTCGCATCGCCTTGAAGCCCGAGTCCGGAGTCGTTCCGGCGCTGGCCTACCAAGGCCTTGGCCGGGCGTTGACGGCGCTCGGAAACCACGCGGAAGCCGTCGAGGCTCTCGAACGAGCTTGCGAAGCCGATCCCAATTTCGGTTTGGCCCATTACGCGTTGGCCATGGCTTACCGCGAAGTGGGCGAGACGGACAACAGCCGCCGTCACCTTGAATTGCACGAGGCCAATCTCGGCGCCGCGCCGGCCATCACGGATCCGCTGTGGAGCGAAATGGACGTCCTAAATCTGAGCGCCGCGGCTTCGCTGCGCCGGGCCCAGTCGTTCATCGCCGCCAACCGCCTGAAGGAGGCGTCCGATGAGTATCAAAGCTTGTTGGAGCGGGACCCGAATCTCGCCGAGGCCCACACCAATCTGATTAGCGTCTACCGCGGCCGCAAGGACTTGGCTAGCGCCGAGATCCACGCCCGAAGGGCGCTGGACCTGGAGCCGAACTCACCGAAGACGTACCTCAATATCGGCCTGTTGCGTTTCACTGAGGGCTTGTACGAAGAAGCGGCCGCGGCCTACGGCAAATCGCTGGAACTCGATCCGCATTTTGCTGAGGCTCGCGTGCAATTGGCCTTTACGTTGGAGAAGCTGGGCCGCCCCGGGAGCTTGGAGCAACTGCAGCTCGCGCTGGCGGACGATCCGCTTCACCGCCAGGCGAACTACTTGTTCGGCAAACACCTGGCCGAGGCGGGCCGGGCTCGGGAGGCGATTGAGCATTTGCGAAAAGCGGTGACGCCGGAAGATGAGAAGTCGCCCTGGTTCTACAATTCCTTGGCCGTGGCGTTGAGACAACTGGGCGAAGCGGATGAGGCGTTGGAAGCCGCGAGCAGAGGCCTG
>CAMPKL010000631.1 GCA_946887065.1 uncultured Bryobacterales bacterium | reverse complement strand
TTCCCGATTAAGGATCAAGAGCAGATCACGGCGCTGCAGGCGATGTCTCTGGCAGAGGGCTCGAAACCGACCGCTTCGCTGCAACGCGCGCGGATTATCCGCGGCGAGGGCCTTAACAAGATCGAGATCGCCGTCTCCGTAAAAGACGTCCTAAAGGGCAAATTTCCCGACCCTATCCTGCTGCCGAACGACATTCTTTACATCCCCGACAGCCGCATCAAGAGCGCCACATCGCGGGGAGCGGAAGCCATCGTGCAAATGGCGGTCGGCCTCGTTGTCTGGCGGCGCTAGCTGCAACTCCGTATGTCAGAAAAGCTCGAACGACTATCACAGGCCCTCGCGCCGCTGCCGGCAGCGGAAGCTCCGGCGCCACGCCGAACGTACTCTCTGGACGAGAGCGAAGTCATCGGCGGATTCTCCCTGCGGGAGCACTGGCGCGTTGTTTACTCGCGCCGCTGGAGCGTGCTGACGCTGGCCGCCGCCGGCGTGGCTGTGGCCCTTGCATGGAACCAGGTGCGGACTCCGACGTATCAAGCTACGGTCACGCTGCAGATCGATCGAGAACAGCCGGGGCTGGCGGAGATCAGCGAACAGACCTCTCCGCAATTTCCCGAGCAGCCCGACTACATCGAGACTCAGTACAAAGTGCTGCAGAGCCGCGCCTTGGCCGCGACCGTCATCGCCGAACTCGGATTGGCGGCGAAACCGGAACTTAAGCACGGGCTTACCGCGGCGGAACTTGAGGCCTACGCAGGGCAGGTTCACCCGCGAATCGTGGAACGCTTCACCAACCGGCTGAAGGTCCGCCCCTCGAAGGGAACTCGTTTGGTCGACGTCTCCTACGAATCGGTTGATCCGCAGCTTGCGCCGCTGGTCGTCAACACTCTGGGGGCCGCTTTCGTTGAGCACAATCTGCGGGCCAAGTGGAACGCGACGCAAAAAGCCTCAGTTTGGCTTGAGGAGCAACTGAACGCTTTGCGCGACAAGCTGGAAGCCAGTGAACAGGCGCTGCAGAGCTATGCGGCGTCACACTCCATCTTGTTCGTCGAAGAACGCAAAGACGTCACCACCGAGAAGTTCGCGCAACTCGAAGAAGAGCTGACGCGGGCCGAATCGGACAGAGTGATGAAAGAGTCGTTGGCGATGTTGGCCGAAGGCGCCAGCCGCGACGGCGGGAGCCTGCCGGGCAGTCTTTCGAGCGAAGCTTACGCCGCGTTTCAAAAGCAACTCTCGGAGTTACGCCGCGAATACTCGCGCCTGCTGGTGACCTTCGCGCCCGGCTACCCGTCCGTGCGGCGCGTTGCCGAAGAGGTCGCTCAGATTGAGACGGCGATGGCCGAGGAACAGCAGCGGATTTTATCCGGGGTCGCCGAAGATTTCACCGTCGCGCGGCAACGGGAAGAATTGCTGCACGGCGTCGTCAATCGCCAGCGCAAGCTGGTCAATGCTTTGAGCGGCGACTTCATCGAATACAACATCCTCAGGCGGGATGCTGATACGAACCGGCAATTGTACGAGGGATTGTTGCAGCGTCTGAAGGAAGCGGGCATATCGGCTGGGTTGCGAGCGTCGAATATCGCCGTACTGGACGCGGCGCAGGTTCCCGAAGAGCCCTATCGGCCGCGCCGGGCCATCAACTGCGTTCTCGGTTTAGCTTTCGGCACGCTTTTCGGCATCGGTCTCGCCTTTGTCCAGGAGCACATGGATACCGCGGTGAGGACGCCCGAAGAGGTGGAGCGCATCGGCGGTCTGGGCCTGCTGGCTGTCGTGCCGCGCAGCAGGGGCGAGCAGGGACGCAAGTTGCTGACGCGGCGCGAGGAGTCGGCAGGATCCCAATCGGTGTGTTTGTGGGAGCCCGAAGACGGCGTCGCCGAGGCTTACCGGACGCTGCGCAGTTCCGTCTTGCTGGGATGGGGCGAGGCCACGCGCCGGATCCTGCTGACGAGCGCCCAGCCGCAGGAAGGCAAGACCACGCTGTCGCTCAATCTGGCCTGCTCGTTGGCGCAACTAGGGCGCAACGTGTTGCTGATCGATGCCGACATGCGCCGGCCCGATTGCCACCGCCAACTAGGCATCAACCAATCCCCCGGATTGAGCGAGTATCTGCAAGGCTTGGCGGAAATCGATCAGATTGTGGCGGCGACGGAAATTCCGGGCTTGTCCGTCGTCGCTTCCGGCAAGCCGGTGCGTGCGGCATCGGACTTGCTGTACTCTCCGCGTCTGCAGTCGCTGCTGGATCAAGCGGCGGAACGTTTCGAACACGTGGTCATCGATTCTCCCCCTTCGCTCGCGCTATCGGACGCACGCACGATTGGACGATATGTCGAATCGGTTGTCCTCGTTGTGTCCGATAAGACGGATAGGAACGCCCTGCTGCGCACCAAGCAGAGTTTTGACGACGCGGGCATCGGCTTTCTCGGGTTCGTGATGAACCGCATTAGTCTCGGCAATTTGGATTACGGCTACTACCGCGACTATGGCTACTCCTACGGCAGCGACGCCGACGAAAACCACCGTAACGGGGCCTCGGCTAGGTCCGCCTAGTTCGCTGCCGCGCCAATGCCTGGTTCATGGCGCGGCCTTGGCCGCGGCGGGCGGTTCGTCAGCGATTGCTTGGTGGGCCGTGGGCCATATCCCCGGCCTGTGGTTGATCGGGAGCCTGTTGTTTGGACGCACGGCGGCGGCGCTGGCCTTCCGCTTGGACCGCTTGCGTTGGAGCGAGTGGGGCGAACGGGACGCGCGATTCTTTGTCGTCGCCGCACTCTGCGGCAGCGGTCTGGCCGCGGCTCTCGTCCCGAATCTGCTGACTAGCGAAGTCTCGCGCGTCCTGTTCGTAGAGGCGCTGGTCTACGGGGTCGGCGGGCTCGTGACGGCCGATGTTTTGCGCGCGCGGCGGCAGAAGGACAGAGCGCGCCCGGGCGCTGATGAGCCATGCCCTTGCCTAATCTATGGAAGCCGGGGCGTTAGCCGGCTGCTTGCGCAACAGCTTCTTCGCGATTCCGGCTGTCTGCGGCCGTTCG
>CAMPKL010000630.1 GCA_946887065.1 uncultured Bryobacterales bacterium | reverse complement strand
AATGCCGTCCTGGGCCATCTTGGCGAAGACGAAATCGTCGATGAAATTCTTGTGGGCGACTTCAACCGAAGGGGCGGCGTCGGCTTGAGGCGCCAATCGAGCCGTCTCGGATGCGATCGCCTCCGACTTCGGGGACTGGAAGAGAGGGGCGTGAACATCGGAGGCGATCGGAGCCTCCTGCGCGGCTAAAACCGAGCATCCCACCATCCCCAACAGCAAAAGACAAGTTTTGCGCATCTTCGCCCTCCTGGCGCACGAGCCCGTTCCTGGGCAGATTATGAGCCTGCAAGACTCATGTTGTCAATCATTTAGCTGGCGGATGGGCGTTGGTACGGTTAACGCTTGCCGAATTTCCGAAAGAAGTTAGAGCTGGTCGCCCTGGACCGGCAAACCGTGCATTTCCCGATAGATCGGGTTGTCGAAGCGGCGCGTCGATTTGAACTGCTCGTGACGGCCGTCTCCCGCCTCGGCCTCGGCCACCGCAAGCAGGCTTCGCAGTTCCTCATTCGTCATCGGGACGAAGCCGCGTGCAACAGCTAGGTCCGACTCGAGTTGTTGCATGGTGGTCCAGCCGCGGACGGCCGTCGCAATCGGCTGGCTCAGCGCGTAGCGGACGCACTGCGCAGCCGTAATCGACGTGTCTTCGGGGATTTTCGCGGTGTTCACGCCTCCGCCCAAGTTCTTCATGCCCAGCACGCCTATGTCGGCTGCCAGGCACAGCGGCAGCGTCTCGTGGAAGAACGAGCGATAAAAGTAATCCATCACGTTGATGGGCATCTGAGCGGTATCCCAGGCGAAGCCCTTGGCCAGCATCTTATTGAGGATGCGCGGATCTTTATGGCCGGTGAAGCCGATGTAACGGACCTTGCCGGCTTGTTGGGCTTCGAGGGCGTAGTCAATGGCGCCGCGTTCGAAAATCCAGTCGGGGTCGTTATCGTAGTTGGTTTCGTGGAATTGCCACAGGTCGACATGGTCGGTTTTCAACCGGCTCAGGCTGTCTTCGAGGCAGCTCTTGGACCGGGCGAAATCGCGGCCGGTATTCTTGGTCATCAAGAAGAGCTTCTCGCGCACGCCGGGAGTCATGGCCTTGCCGACCAACTGCTCGGAGTAGCCGTCGTTGTAGGCCCACGCGTTGTCGATGAAGCGCACGCCGTTGTCGACAGCGGCATGGAAAAGGCGCAGGGCCTCGGGTTCGTCCTTGAGGCCGACGCGGCCCAGGTGTGCGCCGCCAAGACAAAGAATGCTGACCTGCTCATTGGTCTTGCCCAGGCGGCGAGTGGGCAAACCATTGGGCGAGGCCTGCTGGTCCATGGCGCGCTGCGCAAGTGCAGCAAATTCGTGAGCTGAAGGCCGGGACGGCGAAGGCTCGGGCGGCCTCAATTCAGACGGCATCTTCAGACCAGTATAGGCGCGCCCTTTCAGGCGATACTACGCCGACTTCCCCTCAGCTCCCTCGGCGCTCATTCGGAACCAGTTGACGCGCCGCGTGGCGTACATCAGCGCCGCCAGCACCACGAATAGCGCCAGAGAGCCGACCAGGAGCGCGAAATCCTCCAGGCTGATGAGCACATACAAGAAGGCGTACAGCCCGCTGATCACGCCGCCCATCGCCGCCGCGCGCGACACCGAGCCGAGTATCGACCAAGCGTAAGACGTGACCAGTCCAGCGATCATCGCCGCCGCCAGTGCGTAGGCGTTGGCGAAGCCAATCTGTTCGGCCAGCGAGAGTTCCAATAGGTAGAACAGGCAAACCGCCGCGCCGATGAGCCCGTACTGGATGAAGTGCAGGCGGATGCCGGCCAATACCTCGAAGAGCCACAGCGGCGCGAAGGTCAGCGCTAGAAAAAGCAGTTCGTATTTCAAGCTGCGCTCCGTCTGGCGGTAGGCATCGACAGGGGTGAGCAGGTCCACGCCGAACTGCGAGATGGATGGGGTGTTTTGCAGAGCGCCCGTCCAACTTTGCGGGAAACTTCGGCCCAAGAAGGGAATCGCCCAAGAGGCGGAGAAAGAGTCAGCCGTCGTCTCTCGCTCATCGGGCAACCAGGCGCCTTGGAAACTCGGCGACGGCCAGGCGCCCGTGATGCGGGTTTCCGTGCTGCGGCCAAGGGGAGCGAAGCGGATATTGGAACTTCCTTTGAGATCGAACTGCATTTGGAAAGGAAACGTCTCGCCCTCTAGATCCGCGGCATTCAACGCGGTTTGCAGTCCTTGTCTTTCGCCTGGCAGCGTGCGCTCCCCGGGTTCAAAGGCATGAGCTTCCCCGGCCCAGGCAACCTCCACCGAGTCGCGAAAGCCCCGCGCGTCGGAGACCTCTATCATGAGCCGCGCCTGGTCCCAAAGAATCTGATCTTCCGCAATGCTCCACTTTGAGAAGTCCGGCCTGGAGAAGGAGCCGGCGATACCGATGTCCGCCACATAGACGACCGATTGGTAAATGCCGCGATGCAGTTGCTGCCCGTCGAGGGCGGCGGTTATTTCAAGCGTGTCCGGCAGGAAGGTCGCCGTTTCGTCCACCAAGACAGTTACGCTTTCTCCCAGTTGATTCGTCCTGGCGCGCTCCGTGCGAAAGGGAATGACCAGGTAGGGTCCCACCACCTCTTGCGCCAAGCCCCAGCTATTGGCGATTTCGCTTACAGCGGCGTTTTTGCTGCTTTCGCGGTCGCTCATCAGGTTGTAGATAAAGACGACGGGAATCTGCAGGAAAATGATTAACGCGCCGATGACGACGACGCGGACGGCGGGCGAGCGGCTGATGGAATCGAGTGTCATATGAAGTACTTTACACTATAAAGCCAGACTCGGCAATAGCTTCGCCGGCGGTTTTTCAGGGACACTGACCGATTGGCGAACAGGTTATCCACCAAAGTCCGCAACAACCTGCAGGCGGGGGCGATGATCCCCATCCCACCATAGGCCATCCGAGACCACGGGGGTCCCGACGAGCCGGGACAACCAGCGCGGCCCCGCTACGATCGCCCCGCACGCGCGGGCGGGTGGGCCGTCGTTAGTTCGCCGCCCCCCCTC
>CAMPKL010000629.1 GCA_946887065.1 uncultured Bryobacterales bacterium | reverse complement strand
TCGTCCGGGTCGGTTACTCCCGCTCGCACGACAAGAATAGTTCCGTCGCCGATTCTCGAAAGGATGCGCGCATCGGAGACGGCCAGCACCGGAGGGGCGTCGAGAACGACGGCGTCAAATTCGCGCCCGAGTCGTTCCAGAATCTCTCGCGTCGAAGCTTCATGAATCAAGCCTGGACCGCCGAAGGGAGCCACGCCCGCAGGAAGGAACCAGAGTCCTTTTGAGATCGGGATGACGAAATCCAGCGAATCAACGCAAGAGCCATCGACCAAGTCGACCAATCCTTGACTGTTCGAGACCCCGAAAACCTCGTGGAGCCTCGGCCGGCGCAGGTCCGCATCGACGACGAGAGTCCGTCGACCCGATTCGGCAAGGGACGCGGCGAGGTTGGCGGCAACCGTCGTTTTGCCTTCGCCGGACGTCGGACTCGTGATGGTGATGAAGCGGGGGCTCTCAGGCCCGAGCAGCAGAGAAGTGCGTATTCCGCGGACGCATTCGGCGAGCCAAGAGGGCCGATCGTCGACGCAGGCCCTTTCCGCGCCAGCCAGCTCCTGCGCCGCAAAACCGGCGGGCGTCATGCGGACTCGCTCGTGCTCGAACGCCGCGTCCGGCATAGCGCCGAGTTCTCTCAAGCCGAGCGCGCGCTGAGCGTCTCCAGGCCGCTTGATAGTGCGGTCGAGCTTCGCTCTCCCCATGACGAACAGGCAACCAGCGAACAGGCCCGTGAGCGATCCCGCTGCCGCGCCGAGGACGGGCCCGGGACCATGCGGCTCGATTGGGATCTCCGCCCTATCGAGAATCCTGACGGTCCCGACGGCGATTCCGGCTTGCTGGATGCGCTTGATAAATGCGGCGGAAACTTCTCGATTCGCTCCGGCTTCGCGGTTGATGCGGCGAGAGTCCACGATCTTCGCCTGTTCCAATCGGGCCTGCTCTTCTCGGCTCTGCAGTTCTTCTTCCAACGAATCCTCTCGCCGCAGGGCGGCGATGAAGTCCGCTTCAAACTTTCGCACGATCCAGACACGTTCCTGTGCCAGTCCCTCCCTCGTCTCTGAAATCAGCTCCTCCAGTTGTTGAAGCTTGTATTGTTCAGGCTGACCGCCAGCAGCAAGGTGTGCGCGTTGCGATAACAATGACGTAAGAGCTGCTTGCTGGTCACGAAGATAGGGCGTCCCCTCATCGGGCAACAGTTCGACGCCGGAGTCTGAGAGCAGTTCGACCCTCGCTTGCAGTCGCATCCTCTCGCCTCGGGCGTCCAGCAATTCTCGCTTCAGCGCTTGGAAGTCACCATGCAGCGCGCCGGTCGCGTCAGACCCCTGCAGCGTTAGACCGGCTTCCAGAGCAGGGTCTTGCAGCCGCGCTGCTAGCGTGCCAAACTGCCCTTCCATCCATTCGCGCATCTCCAAGCTCTGCTTGCGGCGCTTCTCTCGCTCGGCTGCTACAAACAGTTCGGCGAGCTGATTCGCCATGGCCGCAGCCGCTTTGGGACTGGCCGCCTGACAATAAATGTCGATGACACGGCTGTTATCCTCCGCCACGATTTGCACATCCTTCGATGCGGAGTCGACCTCGGCGGCCCACTTGGGATCCCGCGGACCAACGCCGACATCGATCAGTCGCTCGATGGCGGCCTGACGCAGGCCGTCGTTGCGCAAAATGCGCACGTGTGTAGGAATATCCGTATCGACGATGGATCGCCCGTCCGGCGCGGTCGGGCTCGAACCGCCGATTTCCACGAAGTTCTGATTCAAGGCCGCGACTTCCACCGACGCATGGGCACGGTAGGAGGGCGGCGCGGCTGCCGTTCCCAGCCAACCGAGAGCCAATCCCGCGAGCGCCGTCAACACCCAGCTTTTGCGGCCGGCCCGAAGGGCCCACAGATAGCAGAGGATCGACGGCTCCAATTCAGACCACCGGTTGGGCGAGCCGTCTCTGGTGCGGTCACTCTGGGCTTCTTCCATCAAGTCCTCCTGATCCAAATCGCGGGGCCAGTTCAAAGCTGCCGCAGCTCCGCTTGAAGGAACGCACCGGCCCTACAGGTCGCGCCAACGCGCAAATTCTAATAAGGAAAGTACGGAGTCACGCTCCGCACGGGAAGGACGGAGGTCAACGCCCCAGCCAAACGGCCCGGCAGCCGTTTATACGTCTCGCTGACCGTCAAACGAGGTCCCCGAGACGCCCGATTGTCCGACAATGCGCGCGCTATTTCAACGGCTGTACATCACAATCGTGAGGCAAAACCCTAACGAGCCGCTTTTGTTCCAGAAACCCGTTCCGCAGCTTAGCGATGTTCCTCGGATGAGTACTTGGAGAGGGTTTGTCCGAACGATGAGCAACTCTGCGGCGCCGGGACAGTTCCATTGAGGATGTCGCTGCGTGAAACCCCGTGACCGTAGATGTCGCGATCGTCTCCCTCGTCGCCTCTTAGGGTGGAACCCTGCAGAGAGATGCCCGCAAAAACGCCGCGCGCCCGGGAGTAGGAGAGAATTTCGGCCCGCATCTGCAAATCCGTCTCCGCATTTGCCGTGCGCCCAACCGGTCCGGCGGCCACAGAAGCGTCTCCGCCTAATGTGAACTTACTCTGCAACAGCTTCTCTTTGCCCTTAGCGTTCATGACCAACAGGACAATATCCGTGGAACTGCCCCCGATCTGTAAGCCAACGCTGCCGCCTTCGATCTTTACCGTTGACGGACCCGTCCAACCTTTGCCGTCCGCTGTCCTGCAAGCGATCACTCCGACTCCCCGTTTACCGCCTACGATGAAGGCGCCCTTGATCAGGTTGGGTACGACCGCCACGCAGTTGGCGCGAGAAAGTAGATCTTGGGGTATCGACCTGTCCCCGATCGCCATGATCTCGTCGAGCACCTCAGCGGACCGATTGCAGCGGTCGACCGCATCGTTAGCGGCCTGGGCGGCGGCTATGGACGCGAAAACCATTAGGAACAGAGCAAGGCGCAGCATGATGTGATCCTCCCGACCGGCTGATCTTCACCATAGCTTGCCACAACGAATATGGAAAGGTCTGC
>CAMPKL010000628.1 GCA_946887065.1 uncultured Bryobacterales bacterium | reverse complement strand
ACTATCAGGTGCTGCGTGTGCGGACGGAGGCGGAGGCTCTGGCGGGCAGCGGGGCGAACGCATTCCTGTGGCTCACCTCGGCGGAGAAGCTGGCGCCCCAGGCGTTGGAAGAATGCTTGTGGGCCTTGCAGTCGGCGGATTGGTCGACTTGGGAGGATACGGGGGCCGCTCCCGCGCCGTCGATGCGCGACGTGGCGGGGCCGTTGGGCGTATCGAGGCGGGCGATGGAGTGGCCCGAACCGAAACCCGGCGGAAGAGTGAGGCGTTTGCCGTGGCGCTGCATCAGCGGGGCTGCCGAGCGCCATGCGCAAGAAAGCATTCCGGCGAGCGGCCTATCGCACGCCCGTGCGGCGGAGAAAGGCGGCCATTGGCTGAACAGGCTGGTCGCCCGTGCCCAAAATGCCGGCGCGTCATGGAAGGAATACGTGAATCGCAAGGCGGGCAGAGCGGTATTCGACCTATCACGCTATACGCAGATGGAACAAGGTGCAGCCTATGCGAATGGACTGCTGTTGAGGCCGCTGCGGTATGCGGTCGTCGAGAAGGGGCAGAGGAAGCGCGTTGCCGCGGTCGTCGGAGGTTTAGGGGAAGGGGAAGCAGAGCGGGCGCTGCTGAGTGTGGTTGCCGCGATCGATCGCAACGACACGGAGATCATCGTGATCGCCGAATCGAGCGCGGACAAGCGTTGGAGGCAGCGTTGGCGGGAGTGCTCCGACTTCCTGTTTGAGGCAGGGGCGATCGCCGAGCGGCAAGAGCTTGAACGCTTGATCCTGTCCCTGACGCTGAACTGGCGGATCGACGCTTTGCTGCTGGCCGATGCCCGCGCCGCGTATCGGGCGTTGCCGGCGATTAAGCAACTGATGCCTGGCACGCGAGCCGCCGATTTCGTCGCGGACCTTGATGCCGTGGACTTATCCGACAGCACGATCGACAGTTTGGATTACCGGATCACGCGGTCCCAGGCCGTAGCAAAAGGATTGCAAGGCATGGCGCTGGGCCGGCAGCAAGTGCGCCGCATTCCGTACGGAGTCAACCTTGCTGACGGCAACAACGCCACGGCCGGAGCGATTGCGATCGGCTTCCGGGGCAGGTTCGATAAGGCGAACGGGGCGCAGTTGCTGCCGGCTTTGGCTGGCGAGATCGCGCGGTTGACGCCGGGCGTTGAGATCGCGTGGGTGATTGCCGGCAGCGGTCCCTTGGAGTCGCGGCTGCGCCAGGCGTTCGCAGGCCGGAATGCAACTTTCGTGGGCGACAGAGAGCCTGCTGTTGACTTGTTGGTTGTGTTATCGGAGGGTTCGCAGGGCGACTGGGCATCGTTGGAGGCTCTGCGCAGAGGTACTCCGGTTGTGGCGTTTCATACTGCCAGCCGTGAGGAAATTGTCGCCGAAGGATGCGGCGTTTTGGTGACTGGTGGGCTCGACGGCGAGTTGCGAGCGGCTAGGGCCGCGGCCGATCTAATTCAAGACAGGCAAGCGTTTCAGGCCATGCACGCGGCTGCCCGGAGGCATGTAGCGCAAAATTATCCGACTGCGAATGAGACGACCGAGACCCGGGCATTTCTTGCCGAGTTTTTGGCAGGGGTTGGAGGCAAGATACAATCAGGAAGCTCGTGAGGATCCGCATCAGTTTTCTGTTCTTCGCGCTGATAGCGCTGAGTTCCGCCGGCCCAGGACAGACGCCCCCAGGTCTGGCGAATCTCGGTGACGATTCGGTCGGGATGTCGCCTGCGCGCGATTGGACAAAGCTGGGTCTTCGCACCTGGGAAATTCGCAACCTGGAGCGCACGCACCGGGGCGGCGGCATTGAGGCGTATAACATCGCTTATCAGTCGGGCGATTACAGCATCACCGGATTTCTGGCGCAGCCGGTCATTCGCTACAACCAACAAGGTCAGCCGCAAGGGCTCTACCCAGCCGTCATTCTGAACCACAGCGGACGTCAGGGGGTCACGCGGGCGTGGCGCGAGACGGCGTTAGAATTTGCGCGGCGCGGCTACGTGGTCGCCGCCTCATCGTTCCGTGGACAGCAAGGACTAGAAGGCTCTTCCCAAGGCCGCTTTGAGTTCGCTAAGGGCGAAGTCATCGACTTTTTGCAACTGACCCAGTTAGTGAGGAAGCTGGATTACGTGGACCCGCTGCGGATCGTTGCGATCGGCGAGGGGCATGGGGCGTCGGTGACGGCGGCGGGAATCGGGCGCTCGAATGTTTTCCGCGCCGCCGTGGTCATTTCGCCGACGCTGTTTTCGGCCTCGCCGGAATACGGCTATGCGGGACTGCAAAGGCTGAGGGAAGTATCGACCGACATGCTGGGCGGAAGCATCAGCGAAAGCGCATTGGTGCGAGAGTTGAAGGCGCGTGAGTCGTTCGCCAACATCGGCAATCTAAAAACTCCCGTGTTGGTGATCGCGACGGGAGCGGACCCGGACTTGGCGACCACTCTGCGCTGGGTGGACACCTTACGGGCGAAAGGCGTGGAGCAGCAGTTGCTACGCTATCCGTCGATGTTCACCGGATTTGTTACGGCAACGGACAACGGAATAAGGCCGCCCGATTGGCGCCAGAATCGAGACAACGCCTGGGAGAATATTTTCCGTTGGGTCGAAAATTACGCGCCTGCTTCTCCCTTGCTTGATTAGTACGTGGGCGATTCCTCCAGTTTTGCGGACCAGTTGAAGGCGGAGCCTGTGCGATGGGCTCTGGCGGCGGACGACTTGACCGGCGCGGCTGACGCTGCCGTCGAGTTCTGCGAGGCGGGTTTCAGCGTCAGCGTCAGCCTGAGAGATGATTCCGTTGCCGGCTCCGCGGCAGAGGTCTGCGCCATCACGACGGAGTCGCGCGAGTTGGACGAGGGTGCGGCGCGGGAAGCGGTGCGACGGTGGGCGGCGATCCTGCGCCGAGCAGGCAGGCGCGTCGTCTTCATGAAGGTCGATTCGATGCTGCGGGGCAATGGCGCGGCGGAGACGGCGGAACTGGCGCGTAGTTTTCGTTTCGCGCGCGCCGTGCTGTGTCCGGCACTGCCTCGCTTGGGG
>CAMPKL010000627.1 GCA_946887065.1 uncultured Bryobacterales bacterium | reverse complement strand
GAGGCACGAACCGTCAGCTACCACGGCTGCAACGGCGAGCAGTACCTAGAAGCGTGTCCCTCCATAGAGATCCCCTAGTCTTCATCCGCGAAAGTTCTGTTGCAACCAATTCCCGCTGCCGGCATCAGTAGAGGTGCAGCACCGAAGCCACAGACGCTGCAAGAAATCGATGCTATAGCCGACCGATACCTATCTCCCAAATTCCCAGTCGAAATTTTGTAGCGTTTCGGACCCGGTACCGCCTTTCTGTCGCGTCCCTTGGAGTTAGAAAGGCGTGGAGAGGAGCTATGTCCAAAATTCAGTTGAAAGATTCCGTGGCGCTGGTGACCGGCGCGAACCGCGGCATCGGCCGCGCTTACGTGGAAGCGTTGGTCCAAGCCGGAGCTCGTAAAGTTTACGCCACCGCGCGGAAAGTTGAGTCGGTGCAGAATCTCGTCGCCGCCTACCCAGGCGTCGTTGAAGGTCTATCTCTCGACATCTCCGATCCGGCTCAGATCCAGGCCGCCGCTTTGAAGGCTACGGACGTGACCGTGCTGATCAACAACGCCGGCGTCGCCAACGGCGGCTATCTCTTCGGCGAAGCGGGCGCCTCGGATATGCGCAAAGACGTCGAAGTCAACTTGTTCGGAACCACAGACATGATTCGGGCTTTCGCCCCTGTCCTGGAAGTTAATGGCGGCGGAGCAATGGTGATTTTGAACTCGGCGGTGAGCCTTGTCAACTTCCCGATCTTCGGCGGATACAGCGCCTCGAAGGCGGCGCTGCACTCGGTAACGCAGGGAGTTCGCGCTGCGTTAGAGCCCAAGGGCATTTTGGTCACCGGCGTATATCCCGGTCCGATCGATACCGATATGGCCGACGCGGTCGACCTACCGAAAGAGCCGCCGTCGGTCGTCGCCGAGGCAACTCTCGCCGCTCTGGCCAACGGCGAAGAAGAAGTGTTCCCCGACGCCATGGCGAAAGAAGTAGCCAAGAATTTCAAGGCCGACTGGAAGGCTTTGGAGAAGAGCATGGCCGGATCGCCGGTCGCGGCGTGATCGGCGGCGGGGATTGTGCGGCCATTTCCCGGAGCCTCTGATCCCCGTTTCGATCACGCCCCGATGCGATTGATATCGGCCGACTCCAAAATGAAACGGTCGGCGCGCCCTTGGACCACGCGCAACATCGCTCGCCCCAAGCGTTCCGAGGTCGTGGCCATGGACGGCAGCAGTCGCACGAGCAAGCCCGACACCGGCTTCACCAGCATGATGAAGGCCTGGTAAAGCTTCACCTTGCTCCTAATCCCCGGCCCGGGCTGAATGTAGCCGGGCCGCACGACGCCTGCATGGCGGAACGGCATCGCTTCGAGTTGCCGCTCGACGCGCCGGCGCACGCGCGCCCACGTCGCCGCCCCATCCGCGCCGACCGCTGAGCAATAGCAAAAACTCAGGCCCGGATTCTTGGCCAGCAGCGCGCGGGCCCAAAGCAGCGTCAGTTCCTCGGTGACCTTGGCGTAAGCGGTTTCGCCGAGGCCGACGGCGCTGACGCCCAGGCACCAAATACAGGCGTCCCAACCAAATACTCGTTCCCCCGCGGCGTCCACGTCGAACAGATTGGGCAGCAGCAGTTCGCGAAGCTTCTTGTGCTGCACGCCGCAGGCGCGCCGGCTGATCGCCAATACCTCGTCGACTTGCGGGTCGGCGAGCGCCTCGCGCAGCGCGCCCGCGCCGACCATGCCCGTCGCGCCGAAAAGAATCAGCCTCATGCCGGCTACGACACGCGCGTGACGTAGCTGCCGTCGGTCGTGTTGATGCGGATCTTCTCGCCCTCTTTGATGAACGGCGGCACCTGCACGACCAGCCCGGTTTCGAGTTTGGCCGGTTTGGTAACGTTGGTGACCGTGGCGCCTTTGATCGCCGGCTCTGTTTCCAGTACTTCGAGATCCACGCTGGCCGGCAGGTTCACGCTAAACGGCTTCTCTTCGTAGAACTGGATGCTCACCTTGGTATTAGGGAGCAGATAGAGCACTTGGTCTCCGAGGTCGTCGGAGTTGAGGCCAATCTGCTCGAAGGACTCGGTGTTCATGAAGTGGTAGGTATCGCCGTCCGTGTAGAGGTACTCCATTTCATGCTCTTCGAGCACGACCCGCTCGACGAAGTCTTCCGAGGCGAAACGATGCTCGTTCATCGAGCGCGTGTTCACGTTGCGCATTTTGGCCTGCACGAAGCCGCGCAGGTTGCCTGGCGTCCGATGCATCACCGAGAAGACCGAAAAAAGATTGCCCTTCCACTTAATCAGCATGCCGGGGCGCAGTTGTGTCGCTTGAACGTCCAAAGATGACTCCTCACCCTAGAGTTTAAGATTTTCCGGCGCTTTGCAACTGCGGGAGTCTTGACGCCGGCGCGAACCCCGCGTACGCTGAAAACAGGCGGTTAAAGAATTGTTCGACGCAGCTTAGGGTCCCCGTCTTCGACCCGCCACTCCCGAAAATTTGATGAGTCATGCCGGTTGCCGGCCTGGTCGGTCTGTATCTTGAGCCGGTCGTTTCTCGACCCTGAAACTAGATGAGCGGTTATATCCGATTTCTGGCTAGCTACCGGACCATCCTGGCCTTTGGTCTGGTCACGGCTTTGTCGTCGAGCTTTGGGCAAACGTTCTTCATCTCGCTGTTCTTGCCCTATTTCATGGTCGACTTCGACCTCACCAAGGGCGACTTCGGGTTCCTATACGGCGGCTGCACGCTGTTGAGCGCGCTGTTCTTGCCCAGACTCGGTTCGCGCATCGACCAGTTTGATCTGAAGCGCTACACCGCCTTTACCATCGTCGGCCTGGCCGTGGCCGCGTTGACGGTTTCCACCGCGCCGCACGTCGCCTTCCTAGCACTCGGGATTGTCGGCTTGCGGCTCTCCGGTCAAGGCCTGCTGGGACATATTTCGCAAACCGTGATGGCTCGTGAGTTCGGCGCCAGCCGCGGCAAGGCTCTAGGAGTCGCCGGCCTGGGCTACCCGTTGGGCGAAGCTGTGTTGCCTATGGTTTGCACGCTCGGTTTGCAGTTCATGCC
>CAMPKL010000626.1 GCA_946887065.1 uncultured Bryobacterales bacterium | reverse complement strand
GGCCATTGGTGAGGCGCACATGGTCGGCCAACCGGCCGGTGACTCCGGTCTCCGGTCCCAGCACCGGATCCTCGCCCGGGACGGGTTGGTCGGGGTGTATCAGGAATGTCGCGTGTCCTTGCAGATCAGACAACAGGAAATCGACGCCCTTGCGCGCTTCATGCCAGTCATGTACCAACACGAACTCGAGTTCTTCACGCAGGAAGTCTTCAGCGGCGCGCTCAAACTCGCGGTCGACGTCAATGAAATCCGCCAGGACGCCCATGGGCTTGAGGCCTTCCTGCGGGCGCCGTTGCAGCGCGCCGAACAGCCCCTTCACGGTCTCAGTCGTATAGGCGTGATGCGAGAGGATCTCTTCGAGCGATTCGCGGCGTGCGCCGAGGCGAGAAAGCTCATGTTGCAGCGTGTCGGCCGACTCGCGACGGGCCTTGGACTCGTTCTTGAGATCGTCGAGGGCCGCGGCGAGTTCGCTTTCGCGAGTGCGCATGGCGGTTAACTCTTGGCGCTTGGCTTCGATTCGGGTCTCTCGCTCCTGTCGGCCGCTTTGGACTTGCTCGAACTCTTTGCGAGCCTGGGCCTCTTCCTCTTCGACACGTGCCGCTTGGCGCGTATTGCCGGCTTGAAACTCTTCGATCTTGCCCACCTGGTTGCGAAGCGAAGACAATTCGCCGAGCAGCCGCATGACGCGAAGGCGGCTCTGGTCTTGAGCGCGTTGGACTTCCGCGATCTCTTGCTGGCGGACAGAGAGAGCTTGATTGCGTTCGGCTAGCAGTCCGCGAATCTCTTCGCTCTGCTTTTGAACGGCCTCCACCGCTTCCTTCTCGGCGATCAGTTCGAGCTCTAGCTGCTCGATGCGCTGCACCAGAGACTGGATCTCCGCTTCGGCATGGCGCTCGCGCGTCTCGTTCTCGATAGCGGTTCGAGCTTGTTGCTCGACGCGCGAGCGGCAGCGTTCAGCTTCGACGGTGAGCAACGAGTGTTCCTGGCGGGCGCCGTCGAGTTGCTGGGACCACTGCTGCTCCTGCTGTCGTTGGGCGTCGACGCTCGACTCGATGGTGCGCGCACGCGCCATATGTTTCTGGAAGGCGGCGTCGGAGGCTTCCAGGTTCTGTTCGCCCGCGGCGATGTCCGCGCTCATCTTGCCATGGCGAGTGGCCAGCATCGCGCCGAGCGCGGCATCGAATTCCTTCTTCAACTCTTCGTAACGGCGGGCCTTCGCCGCCTGGCGCTTGAGCGAGCCGACTTGACGAATCACCTCTTGCAAGATGTCGTTGACGCGGTTGAGATTCTGCTTCGCGCTCTCAAGCTTAAGCTCAGCCAGGCGCTTGCGCGACTTGAACTTGGTGACCCCGGCGGCTTCTTCGATGATCGCCCGGCGGTCTAGCGGCTTCGAACTGAGAACCTGTCCGATGCGGCCCTGCTCAATGATGGCGTAGTGGTTGGGCCCCAGACCGGTGCCCATGAACAGATCGTGAACGTCGCGCAAGCGGCTGACATGCCCATTGATGATGTATTGGCTATCGCCGGAACTAAAGAGCTTGCGCGTGACGTTGATCTCGCCAGGTCGCTTACCGGCAGGATAGGACAGACCGTTGAAGGTCCCATCCGCGGCGGGCTGTCCGTCGCGCGCGTCAGGGTCGTAGAGGGTCAACGAAACCGTCGCCATCCCGGACGGCTTGCGGTCGCGCGATCCGCTGAAGATCACGTCTTGCATGCGGGACCCGCGCAGGGTTTTGGCCGACTGCTCGCCCAGCACCCAGCTAATGCCGTCACTGACGTTGGACTTGCCGCAGCCGTTCGGCCCCACGATCGAGGCGATCCCCGACCCGGAGAAGGTCAATTCCTCTTTGTCGCAAAACGACTTGAAGCCAAACAGCTCCAGTTTCTTCAGCTTGAGCAAAATGCACAGCCTCCCTTAGACGTCTGTTGGGCGGGAAAACGAAGAGCCGTCTTCCCCCATTCTAAGGCCTGAGTCGGCCCAGGCATCAGATCATCCTACTGTGAGAAGGCGTCTTTGTAAAGAGACTACTACCCAATATATAGCGGCCGCCGAGCTAGGCTATGCCATATATAGAATGCTGCTTGTACCGATGTCTCCTGAATTCAAGAGGATAGCTGGTCCGGCTTCGACCGGGACTTGAGGCGCGGTTTTTTCGTGCCCAATTCGACGACGCAGTTGCTACCATTCGCGCCAAGGCAGGAAGAGATTCTATGAGAGTTGCGCGCCAGTTTGTGCTGATTTTCAAGGCGGGGCTGGCGACGGGGCTTCTGATCCTGCTCGGGGAGTCCGCTCTCGCCCAAGAATCGTTGACGTTGGAAGCCGCAGCGCGCAAGGCGCTGGAGTCTCACCCCGCAATCGAAGCGGCGGCTGCGAGCGAACGGGAGGCTGCGGCAGGGACGCGAGCGGCTGAAGCAGGTTATCTGCCGCGCCTGAGCTGGATGGAGTCCTACATCCGTAGTAACAATCCCGTGTACGTCTTTGGGTCGCTGCTGAGTCAAAAACAATTTGGGCCGGACAACTTCGCCGTGGCGGCGCTGAACAACCCCGATTCCCTCAACAACTTCCAGTCGTTGGTACGCGTGGAGCAGACGCTGTTCGACGCGCAGCGGACCAAGAACGCTGTTCAAACGGCACGCCTGGCCGAAGACTTGAATGCCGAAAACCGCCGGGGGCGTGAGGCAAGCGTCCTATTGAACGTTGCGCGCACCTATTTCGGGGTGGTTCTGGCCCAGGAAGGCTTGACCGTCGCCGAAAACTCGATAACCAGCGCCGAGGCGGACCTCAACCGAGCCCAATCCGTATTTGACGCCGGCATGAGTACCCAGGCCGACGTGATGGCGGTGCGCGTGCATTTGGGCCGGGCTGAGCAGCGGCGGATCCAAGCGGCGGCGGACGCCGAGACGGCCCGGGCGGCTTTGAACGATGCGCTGGGCGTCGATTTAGATTCGCAGTGGCGACTGGCTACTCCACTAACTACGGACGTCGTAGCAAAGGTCGCGCCGCTGCAGCAATACCTGTCAGCGGCAGGCGAGAACCGTCCGGAAC
>CAMPKL010000625.1 GCA_946887065.1 uncultured Bryobacterales bacterium | reverse complement strand
TCGATCTTCGACGCGACGGGACGGCTGCAACACAAAGTCGCGGTGGCGTGGGCCAGCGCCGCTTCTGCCAGTCCGAGCATTTGCGCGCCGATTGCGATGCGCCCTTCGTTGAGAGTCTCGATGGCGATCTTGTAGCCTTTGCCGACTTCGCCGAGGACGTTCTCGCGCGGGACCTTGCAGTCGTCGAGGATTAGTTCGCAAGTGGAAGAAGCGCGGATGCCCAGCTTGTCTTCTTTGCGTCCGACTTGAAAACCGGGGAAGGCGCGCTCGACCAGGAACGCGGTGACGCCGCGATAGCCCGCCTTGGGATCGACGGTGGCGAAGACGATGAACAACTCGGACTCGGCCGCGTTGGTGATCCACAACTTGCGGCCCGTCAGCGAAAAGCAGTCGCCTTCATCCTTTGCGCGGGTCTGCAATCCGAAGGCGTCGCTGCCGGAGCCCGCCTCGCTCAGTGCGTACGAGCCGACCCACGCGGACGCCATTTTCGGCAGTAGTCGTTCCTTCTGCGAGTCCGTGCCCCAGCGCAGCAGGGCGTTGTTGACGAGGGTGTTCTGGACGTCGACGATGACGCCCGCCGAGGCGTCCACGCGAGACAGGGCCTGAACGGCTAACACGGACATGAAGAAGGAACCGTCTTGGCCGCCATAGCGTTCTGGGACGCTGACGCCCATCAAGCCGAGTTCGAAGAAGCGCTGGATCAACTCGGGACGAAAGCGGCCTTCGGCGTCCATCGCGCGGACGTGAGGAGCGATCTCTTCGTTCGCGAAGCGTAGAACCGTGTCGAAGAAATATTGCTCATCCTCGTCGAGGATGGTAAGTGGATTTGACATCGTGTTGGCCGATGCCCAGAGAGGCTTACTGCTGTTCGCTGACGGGGTCTTCGGCCGGGACGGTCTCTAGTGTCGGATCGTAAAGGATGCAGCCGCAGAACTCGCAGGTGACGACGTCTTCATTCGTGCTGCGGCGCAATTGTTGGAGCAATTGCTGGCGTAAAACCATGTTGCAGGAACTGCAGCGGCCAGCGACGGCCGCGGAGACGGCGCGATCTTTCAGCTTGCGGCGAACGCGCTCATAAGCGCGAAGCAAGCGTGCCGGAACCTGCGCGGCAACCTGATTCCGTTCGATGCGCGATGCTGCTAATTTCTGGCGGTCGCCTTCGACGACCCTTTCGACTTCGGCAACTTCCTTTGCGACGCCGACGTTCTCTTCCGCCAGGGCCTGCTCGGCGGCAGCGACCTTGCCGGCCAAGGCTTCGGCCTCTACCATGCGATCGATGATGTGATCTTCAGCTATGCGAATCTCCTTCTTGGCGAAGGAAATCTCGTTGCGCAGAGCACGATATTGATCGTTGGTTTTAACTTCGGAGATCTGTTCCTGAAGCCGGGCGGCTTTCTCTTGAGCAAGAGCGACCTCCCCTTCCAGGCGGCGCCGTTCCTTCTCGTTGAGCGCTAGAGCATGCTTCTCGGCGGCGAGCTGCGTCTTGTGATCTTCGAGCTTCTTTTCGATTTCCTCGACGTGCTTGGGCAACCGTCCTATTTCTTCTTCCAGGTGGTCGAGGTTCTCGTCAAGCTTCTGAATGTCACGAATTAGATCAAGATAGGAGGCCATGCATGTACGTCGGGTCATTCTAACACGCTATGGTCAACGCCCGTTGCGAATGACTCGTGCGAACAACGCGCGTCTGGCAGCTTCCAATTCCGGCACGTTGAGCGCAACGCAGAGCCCATAGAGCACGCCGACGCCTACGACTACCGAGACGCAGACCGTAACGAGTCGCGCCCAAAAGCCGGCTCCGAGGGCGTTCACGAGGCCTTCGGAGACCGCCCAGCAAGCAACGCCCATGCCCGCGGCCGCGACGGCGATGCGCACCAAGCTACTGGCCAACCGGCGGCCTTGAAGTCCATTGGTTTTGGCGCGCATGAACCAGAAGAGCAGCACAAAATTGAGAGCCGCGACGAGCGATGTCGATAGCGCCAGACCAGAGTGTCCCCAGCCGAGGACGTGGATAAACGTCCAGTTGAGACCATAGTTGAGCGCTATGGAGAGGGCCGCGACCAACATGGGGATACGCACGTCGGCCAGAGCGTAATAGGCGGGTGTCAACACTTTTACCGCCGCATAGGCGGCGAGCCCGACGCAGTAATAGGCCAAGGCGGATGCCGTCTGCTGCGTGTCGTAGGCGGTGAATTGGCCTCGTTCGTAGATCAGCCCGACAATGGGTTCGCGAAGAACGATGAGGCCCACGGCGGCAGGACCGGTCAGCAGAAAAACCAAGCCCAGCGAGCGCGACAGGGTATCGCGAAACTCGTCCATGCGGCCTGCGGCAGCGCTGCGGGAGATGGCGGGCAATGTCGCTGAGGCGATGGCGACGCCGAACAAGCCGAGAGGAAGCTGCATAAAGCGGAAGGCGTAACCAAGCCAAGAAACCGGACCATCGAGAACGTTGCCGGCGGCGTCGAGGAGTTGCGAAGCGAAGTTCGTATTGACCACTACATTGACTTGAACGGCGGCGGCGCCGACGACGGCGGGCAACATCAACCGCAGCACCTTGCGTAAGGCGGGATTGCGTAGGTCGAAGGCGAAGCCGAACGGTAGGTTGACGGCTCGCAAGCTGGGAATCTGGACAGCGTACTGAGCCATTCCCCCCAACAATGCGCCGCAGGCCATACCGACAATAGGTTCGAAATTGAGGGCAGGCCCCAACCAATAGCCGATGGCCAGGCCGGCGGCGACGGACACGATGTTGAAACTGGCGGAGGCCGCGGCCGGCACGCCAAACCGGCCCCTCGCGTTCAGCGCTCCCATGGCTTGGGCCGCCAGGGCGATGAAGAACAAAAACGGGGCCATGATGCGCGCCATCAAAATGGTGAGTTCGCGCTTGCCGGGAGTTGCGGCAAACCCGGGGGCCATGAGGTCCACGACAGCGGGCATGAAAACGATTAAGAGCAGACAAACGAGGCCGACAACGGGGATGAGAATGGTTGTCAGCAGGTTGTAGAGATGCAGCGCATCCCGCTCGCCCTTCGTTTCTAACTCTTGGGAGAA
>CAMPKL010000624.1 GCA_946887065.1 uncultured Bryobacterales bacterium | reverse complement strand
GGGTCATCACGTTCATGATGGGCCGCGAGGGCAGCAACATCACCTACCCGGGCATCGGTGTACCGGATGCGCATCACCCGACGACGCACCACCAGAACGATCCCGAAAAGATCGCCAAAGTGATCAAGATCGACGAACATCACGTCGAGCTTTTCTCGTACATGTTGGACCGCATGAAGAACACGCCGGACGGCGACGGTTCTTTATTGGACCACTCGATGATGCTCTACGGCAGCAGCCTGAGCGACGGCAACCAGCACTTGCACGACAATCTGCCGCTGGTGTTGGCTGGCGGAGCGGGCGGACGGCTCGCGGGCGGGCGGCACATCCGCTACGAGAAGGAAACGCCAATGACGAACCTTCTGGTGTCGATGCTGGACAAGGCCGGAGTCCCGATGGACAACCTGGGCGACAGCACGGGCGAATTGCACTTCCTGTCGGGCGTCTAAGCAGAGGGGGAGCGGATGTTGAGAGGGACACTCCTCGGGCTCTGCCTGCTCATCGCGCAGTCGACCGCCATCGCGATCGGCTCGGGCGATTTAGCGCTCATCGAAGCCGTCAAGGATCGCCGCCACGCCGAGGTCGTGCAGTTAATTGCGGCAGGGGCCAATGTGAATGAAGCCCAACCTGATGGCGCCACAGCGCTCTCCTGGGCGGCGTTTCTCGATGACTCCCACGCCGCTAACCTACTGCTGGATGCCGGCGCGAAGGCCGGCGTCGTCGACGAGTACGGCGATTCACCGCTTACGTTGGCTGCGGCCAACGGCAACAGCGATCTCATCGTGAAATTGTTGGCCGCTGGAGCGGACGCCAAGTCCGCCCGGCTCAACGGAGAGACTGCATTGATGCTGGCAGCGGGCACAGGCGCGTTGACGGGCGTCAAGGCGCTTGTGGCGGGCGGCGCCGATCTGCAGGCAGTCGAGACCGCCAAGGGTCAGGATGCCTTAATGTGGGCGGCAGCAGGCAAGCACTCTGATGTTGTTGAGTTCCTGGTTAGCCAGGGCGCCGATGTAACGAAAAAGTCAACGGGCGGATTCACTGCCCTGGCATTCGCCGCGACGGAAGACGACGCGAAGTCAATTGAGAGTTTGCTTGCCGCTGGAGCTGATGCGCAACTGATCTTGCCGGACGGAACCAGCGTATTGATGGCAGCGGCTGCTTTTCGCAACGTGGCTGCGGTGGATGCTCTGATCGACGGCGGGGCGGATGTTACCGTACCCAATCGGGCCGGGCTGACTGCGCTGCATACAGCCGCGCAGTTGGGAGATGTCAGTTTGGCCGAGAAGTTACTGGCCAAGGGCGCGGATCCGAATGCGAAGACGGCGGCATCTCGCGGCGGACGCGGCGGCGGCTTCCGCCGTGGGCCGGCAGGAGAGAGCACTCCACTGCTGATGGCCGCGAATGCAGGGAACCTCGAGGTTATGAAGGTTCTCGTGGCGGGAGGCGCGGATCCGAAGATTCGGGCCCAGGACGGTTCAAGCTTGCTCATGAATGCAACGGCTAGCGCGAAGCTGCCGATCGTTGAATACGCGTATAGCCTCGACGACGACGTCACGGTGGTGACCGAGTCCGGCGCTACGTTGATGCATCAAAGCGTGACCGGAACGCAGAATCGCGCCACACAAGACGAGATTTGCGAGGTCATCAGCTTCTTGGCTTCCAAGGGCGCCGCTCTTGACCTAAAGGATGGCCGCGGCCGTACGCCAATTCAGCAAGCCGACGTAATTCCCATCGACAAAGCCGGTGCGCTCCTCTACAGGCTCATCTTGGCCTCCGGCGAGACCCCGCTCGTCGCTCCGAAAGACATCAAAGAGTAGGACACAAGTCCGGCTCTTTGTTGCACTTCCCCCTTTTGTTCGCCTAGAATAGAGGGCGAAAGGAGCGGTCCATGGCACTAACACCTCGACAGAAACAGGTATTGGATTTCATCGCCGAGTTCATCGCCGAGAACGAATATGCGCCAAGCTTCGAAGAATTGGCCGAAGGTTTAGGGTTGGCATCGATCGCCACGGTTCACAAACACCTGACGGCGTTGGAATCCAAGGGCTACCTTAAACGGAGCTTCAACCAGAGCCGCGCGCTGGAGGTCACGCCGAAATATCGGCGGGAGCAGCGCATCCACCGCTCTGACGTGGAATCGCGCCAAGGCGGATCCTTGGAGATGCCTCTGCTAGGCGTTATCGCGGCGGGCATGCCCATCGAATCGTTTTCCAATCAAGAGACGTTGTCCTTCTCGCAGTTCGCCGGAGCCAAAGAGACTTTCGCCTTGGAAGTCCGCGGCGACTCGATGATCGAGGACCACATCATGGACGGCGACTACGTGTTGATCGAGAAGACGGACCGGGCGCGCAACGGCGAAATCGTCGTGGCCCTGGTCGAAGGTTCCGAGACCACACTGAAGCGTTTCTACCGCGAAGGCGAAGACCGCGTCCGGCTCCAGCCTGCGAATTCCACAATGAATCCGATCATTGTTCCAGCGGCTAGCGTGGAGATACAAGGCCGCGTGCTGGCGGTCCATCGCAAGTACTAGTCATCAGGGCTATCTTGCTGCTTGCTAATGCCGAAAGGGCATGGCTAGAATCAAGGTTCGCTTGGCCCTGGAGGACCAATGGACGTCGAGAAAAAAGTTCAAGAAATTATTTGCGAGCAGTTGAGCGTCGAAGAGTCGGAGGTCACCCCCGAGGCCTCTTTCGTCGAGACCCTCAACGCCGACTCGTTAGACATCGTTGAGTTGATTATGGCTTTTGAAGAGCAATTCAACATCGACATTCCGGATGAAGAAGCAGAGAAGCTTCGCACCGTCTCGGACGCGATCAAGTACATCAATGAGAACGCGGACCTCAGCGAGGATGGACAGTAGCTCCCGGGCGTTCCGCAGCGCGTGGGGATTCAAAAATTGCGCAGAGTAGTCGTAACAGGCGTTGGACTCACTTGCCCTGTCGGGATCGGCACGGAAGAGTCGTGGCAAGCTATCCAGGCCGGCACGAAAGGCAACCGCAAGATTAACCATTTAGACACCGAAGGGGTCGCATGCAATATAGCGGGAGAAGTCCCCGATTTTT
>CAMPKL010000623.1 GCA_946887065.1 uncultured Bryobacterales bacterium | reverse complement strand
GGAAGCGCCTCTCGGCGCTTCCCGGAACCCTCTTCTGGCGCTGCCGGGATCACCGATCCCGGCAGCGCTTTTTATTTGGGATGAGGCTGGTTGCGATAACAGGCCAGACAGATTACAGGTGTTGCGAGCTTTCAAACGGTTTAAGTTGTTGATTCTGCGTGTTGATATCGTTACCGGTATACCATTCCTATTTTATTGACTAGAGAGATATAGCCTGCGTATTATTTAGCGGGGGTATATCTCTATGTTCAAAAAGCTACTGCCGCTTTTAGCGGCGGTTTGCCTGGCTGCCATTCCATTGTTTGGCCAGTTGGGTGTCGGCCACATCGCCGGCAGAGTTACGGATGCTTCGGGATCGGTGATCCCGGGCGCACAAATTCGTGTCACCAATGTGGACACGAACGTCACCCAGGAATCACAGACGAACTCGGAAGGACTTTACCGCGTTGCGTCGCTGAACCCTGGAACCTATCGAGTTGAGATCGAGACGGAGGGGTTCAAGACCTTTGTCCGTCAGGATCTGCAGCTTCGCGTCGGCGTTACGGCTCCCGTGGACGCAACGCTCGAAGTGGGCGCGGTCACCGAACAAGTTGAAGTCACTGGAGAGACGCCTCTGCTGGAGACGCAGTCCTCGGCATTGGGCGCAGCCGTTGAGGGTGAAATCCTCTACAAGCTTCCCAACTTCCAGCGTTTTGCCGCCACAACGATGCAATTCGTTCCGGGCATCTCGACCAGCGGCTACGCCTACGGCGGCGGCCTGGGCGCCTACAGCGTTGCCGGTCAGCGCACGAACGCGACTGGCGCGTTTGACGACGGCGTGATTACCAACAGCCAAGGCAGCGGCTCGGATTACATCCGGCCCGTGCTCAACGCTGTTGAAGAGATCAAGGTTTTCACGACGGCTCTGCCGGCCGAGTACGGCCACACGGCCAGCGGCGTGATGGATATCGTTAAGAAGTCGGGAACGAATCAGTTCCACGGCATGGCCTCGCTCTACGGACGCGGCCGCAGAATGCAGCACCGTTTGTTCTTCGATCGCGACACGACCGAGAACTTGAACCAGCAGGTCATGTTCCTGTTGCCTGACTTCAACGTTTCCGGTCCGGTGATCAAGAACAAGACGTTCTTCTTGTTGGCTTACCAGCACCTGATCGAAAAGAAGGCGGCGAACGCGTTTGCCGCGGCTCCGACGCCCCAGATGATGGGCGGTGACTTCGGCTGGGCGGGCGCAAACCCGATCTTCGACCCGGCGTCCGATCAGCTAGTGGGAAGCGCCTGGGGCGCGAGAACGCCTTTCGCTAACAACCTCATCCCGCAGAACCGCTGGGATCCTTCGTCGGCCAAAATCATCAGCATCAATCCTTGGGTGGCCCCAAATTTAGCGCCTAGCTACAACGCGACGGCCCCCAACGGTAACGTTGAGTACACCGAGAACTCCAAGGTGTTCTTCCACGATTGGACGGCACGCTTCGACCACAACTGGACTTCAGCGGTGAAGAGCTTCTTCAGCGTTTCGTCCAACAAGGACATTGGCGCGCAGCGGGCGCCTCGCAACATTCGTCTGCTTGAGTTTGACGGCGGCGATGGTTTCGTCCAGCCGACGATCAACTCGAACTGGTCGTTCGGTACGACTTATGTCATCAACCCGACGATGATCAGCGACACCCGGTTGGGCTTCAACCGCCGGAATCAAGAGCGAGAGGTCTTCGGTTATGACGAGGGCCTGCCCGCGACCTTGGGCTTGATCAACATTAATCAGTCTTTGATCCCGGATCTGGGCGCAAACCTTTTCGGCATCCGCAAGAGCGGTCCGTTCCACAATGTCGACGAGACGCTGTCATTGCGCACCGATTTGACCAAGATCAGCGGCACTCACACCTTCAAGTTCGGTTACGAAATTCTGAAGTTCCGCAGGAACCGCACGAACGTGGGTAAGCCGAGCGGAGAGTACAATTGGGGCGGCATGACCTCGCAAGTCAATCCAAGCGGCAGCACAGTAGCCAATACGGGTATTGACTTCGCGGCATTCTTGCTTGGCGCGGTCAACACCGTCACCTTCGATCAGGAGTTGGCCATGTGGCAGCCGCGCACGTCGATCAACAGCTTCTACATGCAAGACGACTGGAAGCTGACGCCGACGATCACTCTGAACATGGGTTTGCGTTACAGCGCCGAGGGTCAGTTCGACACAAAGTACGGCCTGCACACCGCATGGGACCCGACCGCGACGGATCCCCTTACGGGCGGCAATGGCGCCTTCATTCATGACGGCGAGCCGCTGGGCAAGACCGACAGGAATAACTTCCAGCCGCGCTTTGGCGTGGCCTGGAACGCGATGCCGAGGACGGTCGTCCGCGCGGGCCTCGCCCTCAATACTATCGATACTCGCATCCCCGTCCAGGGCGGCAGCTTTGAAGAGTATCGCGGCTCTTACCAATACGACCGCCCGTCGGGCGATCCGCGTTCGGTGTTCGCTTTTGGGTCGACGCCGGCGCCTCAGTACGTGATTCGGGCCGACGGCACTTCGCCGTTCTCGGGCGCCAACCTGGGCGGCCGCAACGCCGACTACTGGGATCCGAACCTGAGGAATGCCTATGCGATGAACTGGAACTTCAGCGTTCAACGCGAATTCTCCAATGAGTATCTGGTCGAACTTTCATATCAGGGTTCCTCCGGCATCAATCTCCATGAGCAATGGGACTACAACATCGTTCCTCTGGACTACGGCAACCAGATCGCCAGTTCCTTCGGCGGCAATGCGAACGCCGCGAATGACGCGATTTTCGCCAACAACCAAAAGTGGGTGCCATTCAACAGCTTTGGCCGCGTTCGACTGCGGTCCAACTTTGGACACTCCAGCTACCATGGCGGCACCATCCGCTTTGAAAAGCGCTACGGCAACAGCGGCCTGAACCTGATGAGCTTCTACACCTATTCGAAGACGCTCAACAGCCAAAACGGCGACAACGACGGCAGCGGCATCGATCCGCTCAACAACCGGAATCTGGAAAAGGGCTTGGCGGGATTCAACCGCAAGCACAACGCCACTATCACGGTTCTCTATGAACT
>CAMPKL010000622.1 GCA_946887065.1 uncultured Bryobacterales bacterium | reverse complement strand
GACTTCCGCCCCGCTACCCCCGTCCCGCCCACGCCGGAGGATCCCGCTGCATTCCCGGGACAGGTTCAGCCGGAGAATCCTCAGCAAAACCAGCCTCCCGATCAGCGATAGAGGTTCCACTGCTCAATCAGCGTGGCTACTGCCGGGACGGTCAGCGCCCGCCAGTCTTCGTTTCGTCGTCGTCGTTCCCTGAGACTCGCTGAAGAGACGGCATCCCATTCATCGGGCAGGAATACCGCCTGAACGCGCTCGCCCCAGCGGGCCTCGGGGAGGTAGCGGCCTTCCCGGTCGCCGACGAGCAGGGTGAACTCTTGCAACTGATCTTCGAAGCCGGGGCCGCCGCCATAGTCCCAGGCGGCAACACGCTGGGCGGCGTCCTTGCCGCAGATCAGAAATATCTCGGCGCCGGAACGATGGAGGTCCCGCATTTCTCTGGCGATCTCGATGAAGAGCCCTCCGTCGGTGAGCGCGGCGGCGCGAGCCGGCTGGCCCTTGAGGGCGGCTTGAAGCATCTCGATCCGTTGCGCTGGGGAGGCGCCCTCGAAGGGCTTATGCGGCAGTTCGCGGGGAAGAGCGAAGACGACTTGGTCAAGCCCGGCGTGCCGTTCCGCGGCGGCAGCCAGCGCCAAATGCGCGATGGTTGGAGGGTTGAACGCGGATGGCAGGACGCCAATCCGCAGGGCGTCGCCTGGGCTTCCGATCACGTATTCGGCCAAGCGGCGATCCCTCCTGCTTTTCGGGTTCTAGTAGGTGGAGCGTCCGCCGGAGACGTCGTAACACTGACCGGTGACGAACGAACAGTCGGAACTGGCCAGGAAGTGGGCAACGGCGGCGACTTCCTCCAGCCTTCCTGGGCGGCCGCGAGGGATGCGGGAGGTCATGTAGTCGACTTGCTCCGGCGTTAATTGCTCCAGGATGGGAGTGCGGATGACGGCAGGGCTGATCGAGTTAACGCAGATGTTACTGGTCGCTACTTCTTTCGCCAGGGATTTCGTCAGGGCGATCACCGCGGCCTTTGCCGCAGAGTAGGCGCACATGTTGGGATTGCCTTCTTTGCCGGCGACCGAAGCGATATTGACGATGCGGCCGTAGTCGCGTTCGATCATGCCGCCGATGACGGCGCGGCAGCAGTAGAACACGCCGGTGAGATCGATGTCGATGACCCGCTGCCAGTCTTCGTCGCTCTGCTCGGTGATCGGGGCGGCGCGGCCGGCAATGCCGGCGTTGTTGACCAAGATGTCGATCTTGCCTAGGCGAGACTCCGTCTGCGCGAAGACTTGGGCCACCGATGAGGAGTCGGAAACATCCAGCCGGACGCCGATAGCCTGGATGCCTTCTTCCCCCAGTTTCGCGGCGCAGGCGTCCGCGCCGTCCTGGTTGAGATCGGCGACTGCGACAGTAGCGCCTGCTAGGCCGAGCCGCTGGGCGATACCGGCCCCAATGCCCTGGGCGCCACCGGTTATAAGCGCGGTCTGTCCGCTGAGATCGAAATACTTGGCTGGCATGGCTTCCAAAAGAAAAGGCCGGCCTCGCGGCCAGCCCTCTCGGGTTTAGTCTTCTTTTTCCGCTTCGGGCTCTGCCGAAGCATCGTCGGCGGGTTCCGTCTCGCCTTGCGAAGCGGCCGTTTCAGGGAAGAACTCCTCTTGGACAGGCTTTTCCTTGACCAGAGGCTCGTTTTCACGGCCTTCGGCGCGCACTTCCACTTTCACCACAACATCGATGTCTTTGTAGAGGTGGACGCGTACGTCGGTGTCGGAGACTTCTTTGATGGGGCTGCCGAGGATGACCTGATGGCGGTCAATCTCGAAGCCTTTCGCCACGACCAATGCTGCAATGTCGCGAGCCGTGATGGATCCGAACAGCACGCCGCCGTCGCCCGCGCGCGCGACGGCCCGCACGGTCAGTCCCTTCATCTTCCCGGCCAGCGCCGACGCCTCGCCGGTCAGCGTATCGGACTCCTTATTCGCGGCCGCCTGCATTTCGGCGACCTGCTTCTTGCTGGCCGCGTTGGCGGGCATCGCCAGCTTTTGCGGGTACAGGTAGTTTCTGGCGTAGCCGCCGGCGACGCTGACGACTTGTCCGCGATCGCCTAGCTTGCGAACGTCCTTTCTGAGGATGACTTCTTCTCTCATGCTTGTCTCCAGCTCTCGTTAGTTTTCGGTTCCGCCGAAGGGCAACAAGGCGATGTTTCGGGCGCGCTTGATGGCCCGCTTCAGCAGGCGCTGGTTCTGGGCGCTCAAACCGGTATGGCGGCGGGGCAGAATCTTTCCGCCGTCGCCTAGGAACTGGCGAAGCATATCGGCATCGCGGTAGCTGATGTGGTCAACCTTGTTGACGCTGAAGTAATCGACCTTCTTACGGCGGTAGAAACGCCGTCCGCCGGCGCCTGCGCCGCCGCCGCCGGGTCCGCCGGAACCGGAACCGCCGCGGCCGCGGCCGCCGTCCCGATCTCTATCGTCTCTACTGTCTCTACGAGAACCTGATCCTTGATCTGACATGATTGTTCCCTCTACTCGATCTCGCCTTAGTTGTTGTCCTCTTCGCCGTTCGAATCATCTGAAGATGGTTCGTCCACGCCCGGCTTGACGTCGTCATCGTCATCGGGTTCGCCCGGAGCTTCGGGCGCGGCGGGCTTCGGAGAAGCGGGCCTCGGGGCAGGCGCGGGCTTGCGGGCCAGGCGCTTCTCGCGTTTGGCGCGCATCTTCTCGGCGCGCTTCAACTCTTCATCGATGCGGACGGTCATGAACTTAATGACCGGCTCGGCCACCCGTAGGCGGCGCTCGATTTCCTTGGGAAGAGCGGAATTTTCCTCAACGGCGTATTCGAAGAACACATAGTACCCGTGGTCGAATTTCTGAACCTTATAGGCCAGCTTTTTCTTTCCCCACTGTTCGGCCTTGGTGACCTTGCCGCCGCCGGCCTCGATAGTGTCTTGAATCGCCTGCGTTTGGGCGGTGACCTCTTCTTCCGGCAGATCCGGTTTGCAAATGAATATGAGCTCGTAGATTCTCATGCGTCCTCGTTTTGATTTCCTCCGGCGCGCCGGTTTGCAACCGACATGGCCTTTTCGG
>CAMPKL010000621.1 GCA_946887065.1 uncultured Bryobacterales bacterium | reverse complement strand
CAACTAGGCCAGCCGTTTTACGGCTGGATACCCCAGCGCCGTCCCGCTCCCTTATTTAGCCCGCTTAAGCGGGCTTACCGCCGCAGCATCGTTTGAAGCTACAATCGCCCCCAGCGTGCACATCGGCTCCACCATCAGCCATTACCGCATCGTCGCCAAAATCGGCGAAGGCGGCATGGGCGTCGTCTACAAAGCAGAGGACACCAAACTCGAACGCACCGTCGCCCTCAAGTTCCTGGCCGATCACCTGCTCAGCGACCAAGAAGCCAAAGAACGCTTTCTGCGCGAAGCCAAAGCCGCCGCCGCGCTGCATCACTCCAACGTCTGCCCCGTCCACGAAATCGACGAGGTGGACGGCAAGACCTTCTTGGCCATGGCCTTCCTCGAAGGCGCCCCGCTCGAAGACCGCATCGCCCAAGGCCCTCTGCCGATCAAAGAGGCTCTCGACATCGCCCGCCAAGTCGCCGAAGGGCTCGACGCCGCTCACGAAAAAGGCATCGTCCACCGCGACATCAAGCCGGCCAACATCATGGTCGACGCCAAGGGTCACGCCACCATCATGGACTTCGGTCTGGCCCGCCTCACCGAAGCATCGCGCCTGACGAAAGTCGACACGGCCATGGGCACGGTCGCCTACATGTCGCCCGAGCAAGCACAAGGCATGGACGTTGACCACCGCACCGACATCTGGTCGCTCGGCTGCGTGCTGTACGAGATGGTTTCGGGGCAACGTCCCTTCCTCGGCCAGTACGACCAGGCGTTGCTCTACGAGATCGTCCACGAAGAAGCAGCGCCGTTGACCTCCATCCGCGCCGGCGTGCCGATGGAGTTGGAGTTCATCGTCGGCGAATGCCTCGCTAAAGACCGCGACGACCGCACCAGTTCCGCGCAAGACCTCGCCCGCAAACTGCGCACGCTGGGGGAAAAGCTCAAATCCGGCCGTTCAACGATCTTGCGGACATCACAAATGACCGGCGCAGTCCCAGCGACGATGACAGGCGCACACACGCTCAACCCGGCGGCAACCCTGCCGCCCGACGCTGTGCTCATGACGCGTAGCAGCCAACGGGCCTTGCAAGCGCTTGCCGCCGTCGCGACAATCGCCATGCTGGTTCTCGGCGTTCTCTATTTCAACCGGCCCGCCTCCGAGCCGGGCGAGAAGTTTTTGCGCCGCTTCTCCTTTGATGCCGAAGGCCTCGCGGGCGGACAAGTCTCCCCCGACGGCAAGTCCATTGCCTATACCGTCAGCGCTGGCGGCACGAGCAACCTTTGGCTGCGCACCCTCGCGACCGGGACCTCGCGCGAACTGCCGGGGACTGAGGGCGCGTCGGGCGCCTTCGGCGATCCGGGCTTCTTCTGGTCAGCCGACAGTTCGTCGCTAGGCTTTGCCGTCGGCGCCCCGAGCTACGTGTTGAAGCGCGTCTCCATCGAAGGCGGCAGCCCGCTTAAGCTCTGCGATTTGCCCGCTGAGCGTCGTGGACCGGGGAACTTCTTCTTGGGCGGTTCGTGGAGTCCTGACGGCGAGCGAGTTGTATTTTCCTCGAGCGGCCGCCTGTATGAGGTCGCTTCGCGGGGCGGTGAGCCGCGGTCGCTGTTCGACCCCGGCGATGACCCGCGGCCCATTTCCCACTACCCTCACTTCTTACCCGTCGGCGGCGGTCCGGCTGCGCTCGTTTACCAAGCGGCAGGTGCTCCTGGCGGCGATCAGAACCTCGCCGTGCTGAATTTGGAGACCGGCGAACGCCGCGATCTGGGTCCCGGCCGTCAACCTGTCTATGCGCCGGACGGCTATTTGCTTCACGGGCCCCCTTCCTGGAATGATCCCGGTCTTTCGGCGCTGCCGTTCTCGCTGGCGACTTTGCAGGCGACAGGGGAGGATTTTCCGATCAGCGTCGACGGCGAGTTGGCCAGCCTATCTCACGACGGGACGTTGATCTATCGGGATCAGGCTGGTGCAGACCTGGAAATGAAGACCCTCGTTTGGCGCGACCGTCGCGGGGAGGTGATCGAGAAGGCAGGCCAGCCGCAGCCGGGGCTGCGGGAATTTGCGCTTTCTCCCGACCGCCGCTGGGTCGCGACGACCGTGGACGAACCCGCCTCGATCTGGATCCAGGACCTAACTCGCGCCACGACCACGCGGCTCACATTTGCGAAGGCAGTGCCGGGCGGCGAGAACCGCCCCAGTTGGGCCCCCTCCGGCAGGGAAATTTCGTACACGACTTCGGGGGCGCCATATCGCATGATGCGCAAGCTGGTTGACGGCACGGGTGAGTCCACACTGCTCGTGGCGTCGGACTACAATGCAGTCCTCGCCGACTGGTCCAGGGACGGCCGTTATGCGGTTTTCCACGGACCGAGCGGCGAGGGGACTGCAGAAGACATTCTCTACATTGAGTTAGAGGCGAGCGGCGGTCCTTTCAAGCCCAAGGTATTTCTCAGCACGCCGGCAGCGGAGAGTTCCCCCAAGCTTTCCCCCGACGGACGCTTCGTGGCTTACGTCTCAAACGAATCCGGGCGTCACGAGGTCTACGTGCGGCCCTTCCCGGCCGGCGCCGGCAGATGGCAGGCTTCCTTGAACGGCGGCGAGCAGCCCCGCTGGCGCAACGACGGCAAGGAACTGTTCTACGTAGAGAACGAAACGGCCATGATGGCGATGCCCGTCTCAGCGGCGGGTCAAGCACTGACATTGGGCCAGCCCCAGAGGCTCTTTGAGTCCGCCGACCTAGACTTCCGAGGCTTCCCCTGGCCCCAATACGACGTCTCTGCCGACGGCCAACGCTTCCTCACCTCCACGCCCGTCGAAAGCGACGCCGCTCTCAGCATCCACATCGTCCTCAACTGGTTTGAAGAGTTCCGCGACCGCCAGCGCTAGGCAGCCAACGCCCGCCCCGCGCAGCCGATCCGAGCCGCCAAGCTTCAGCTGGCGGTTCTCCCGCCTCCATCGCGCTCTTCGGCCCCGGTCCGCGCAAGCGGGCGCTTTCAGCCCCCTTCCAGGGGGCTCATGATTAGGCCAGATGGGATGAGACGGCTGGTTCTGCTTGAGCAGCGGTAAGCTGCATAGCGCATTCAGT
>CAMPKL010000620.1 GCA_946887065.1 uncultured Bryobacterales bacterium | reverse complement strand
GCGGATTGCTATGCTGAGCTACCCAAATAGGGGGCGAGTCATGGATCTTGTTGCTGGGCGTGATGTCCGGTTCGGGCCGTTTCGTCTTTCTTTTTCCGACCGCCTCCTGTATCGCGGGGAGGAACTAGTTCGCCTACCTCCCAAGGCTGTCGACACGCTGCTCGTTTTGGTGGCCAGCCACGGCCATGTCGTCTCAAAGGACGAGATGATGAGTCGGATTTGGCCCGACACTATCGTCGAGGAGGGCGCCCTAGCGCAATATATTTCCGCGCTGAGGAAAGCTCTCGGCGAGCACGGCGTCTGGATTGAGAATCACCCGCGGCGCGGTTATCGATTCGCAGGTCCTGTCGAGCCGATCGAGCCGGACGCCGGGGAGTCTGAAGGCGCTGACCGCAACCTTGCCGAAGACGGCCGACCGCAGCCTGCATCGACCCTCAACCGGCGTCGATTCGCGCTCGGCTGGGCGGCTGCGTTTGGCGCAGGAGCCGGTGCGGTTGCGATTTGGTCGGCCTCAAGGGCATCGCCGAAGGAGAACATCGCGGCGGCGCTTGGCGCCGGCCAGAGTGAAGCTTACAGGCATTTGGCGCGGGCCCGCGCGCTAACCGCGAGGATGGCCACGCCTGCTGAATTGGACGAGGCCGAGGTCGTACTGGAGCAAGCGATTGCGGCGGACCCTTCCGTCGCCGACGCATATGGCTTGCTTTCGTATATCCATGTGAGGCGTTATAACCAAGCCCTCAGCGGAACTGATTCGCTACGATCCGCGATCTCCTTCGCGAATCAAGCTCTTTCCAAGGATCCCGAGTCGCCCCCTGCCATGCGGGCGTTGGTTGACGTTCATCATCTGACTGATCGCCCTGTCGAAGCGCTTTTGATGGCGCAGACGGCGATCAAGAAGGACCCGACGGGTGTCCATACGATCGCGGCGGCGGCTGAGGCGTACTTCCGCGCCGGGCTTTATGAACGCGCCATACCTCTGTACCAGAGGGCCCTCGCCGCAGAGCCGGAGAACCGTGCATTCCGTGGACAGTTGGTGCGCATGCACCTGTTCCTTAAGAACCACGCGGAGGGGCTGGCACTGATTTCTTCGCTGGCGCCGAGCGCCGTCGGTCAGTGGGGGATGCTGCTGTTTGCCGAGGTTGGGATGATGGACAAAGCGGTGGAAGTAGCACGTACGGACCCGGAGACACAGCTAATCGGACTCTTCGGCTTCTTCAGGGGCTGCGTACTTGCCGAAGCAGGCGACGAGCCGGGCGCCGTGAAAATCTGGCAGGACGCAGTCCGGCTGGGCGAAGCGCGGAGTCGCGATTACGACAACTCGTTTCTACACCAGTGGTTGAGCTTGCGTTACGCAAAACTGGGCGATCGCGAGAAGGCGCTCCAACACATGGAGGCCTCTTTGGCGATCGATCCCGGCAATTCGGTACTGCTGTTTTTGGCGGCTGAAACCGAATCGTTCATGGGAAATCAGGAAGCCGCGCTAAGGAAGCTCAAGGCTGCCGCTGACGGAGGTTTCTCCAACGCGCCTATGGTGCGACACCTCTCCGGCCGCATGTTCGCCTTCCACGGTCTGCGCGACCATCCGAAGTTCCTTGCGGTGTTGGCGCAGATGGAGAGTACGGCAGCGAGACTCAGCGAACGATTCTAGGAATTGGCCGTCACAAAAACTGAGCGGAGGGCCCACCGGTCAGCCGTCGGCGTCCCTGTTAGTCCGTGTACGGATCAGTCAGCTCCGAACAACACGGCGTCTCGACTGGTTTGCGGACCATCATCTCGGTCCTGGTGTTGTGTTGGTCGAACATGTGCAGCAGCCAGCGCCCGTCGCGCGCGATGCTTGGCTTTCTGTCCCCGTGGTAGCCGCGCGCCACGACGGCGTCATAGACCTTCTGCACGTCATCGGTTCCTAGGCAGACATGGTGCCAGTTGCCGAGCCGCCGCGCATCGGGCGGATTCGCGCGATCCGCGAGCATGTACTCGACCCAGCTGCTGCCGTCCGGCACGAGCAGTGAGATCCATTCCGCTTTCTCGTCGGTCATGCCGCCTCTCCACAGAGGACGGAAGCCAAGTAGATCTTTGTAGAGCGAGTCCGTGAGAGCCTCGTCGTAAACGTGAATGCCGACGTGCAGAATATGGTCCGAGACGCGGTTTTCGCCGAGAAACTGGCCCGCCGTCCTGCCCTGCACCGAGTCGGGCGAATATTCAACGAACTCGACGTCGTGGCCCTCGGGGTCGGCGATGTGGAAGCTCATGTTGCCGTCCACGTCCTTCTGCACCGTCGCCGGAACTTCATATCCCTCTTGGGCCAGATAATCGCGCAACTGTTGCGCGTTGGTCGTCTCGAGGCCAATCTGGATGAGCTTGTCGTCTTCTTCGTTCTTAAGGGTCGGGCTCAATTCGATGAACTGCTTGTCATTGACCTTGAAGGCCAATATGTCGCCTTCGACTCCGGGCCGCGTGTGCTCAAAGGCCTCCGTATAGCCGAGATACGTGCCGTAGAAGGTCCTCGCCTCTTCCACGCTGCCGGTCGTCACGACAAAATTGGCGATGCCGACGATGGCGGGACGCTCGACGCGGGCGGCTGGTTCTTCCGCTGGGGGCGCCGAGCACTGCCAGGACAGGCCAGCGACGAACAGGGTCAACAGGGCTTTCTTCACGCAATAATCTCCTTGAGTACGCGAGCGGGATTTACTCCGATTAGCGTTTCCACTCGGCCGTCGTAGTCATAGGTCAGCTTGCGCACGTCCACGCCCATCAGGTGCAAGATCGTGGCGTGCATGTCGCTATGCGAGGCGGGATTCTCGACGGCCTCATACCCAATATCGTCCGTGGCGCCGTAAATCGTGCCGCCCTTGATGCCGCCGCCGGCCATCCAAATGGAAAACCCTTTAGGGTTGTGATCCCGGCCCGTGCCGCCCTCGGTCGTCGGCAGGCGTCCGAACTCGCCGCCCCAAACGACTAGCGTTTCATCGAGCAGACCGCGCTGTTTGAGATCTTTGATCAATCCGGCGATCGGGATGTCCGTCTCGGCCGTACTCTTTGTGATCAGCGGCACGATGTTCGAATGGTGATCCC